>JAHDCJ010000044.1:8147-38943 GCA_020629935.1 Saprospiraceae bacterium
AGCCGAGCATTCTGAACACTCGGTATTTCTTCTTTTTTTCTTTAATAGTACATCACGGAGCTGTAGCTTAACTGGTAGAGCAATAGTCTGAAGCACTATGTTGTAAAGGTTCGATTCCTTTCGGTTCCGCAAAATTAAATTCATTAGTTATTGTCTGGTAGTCTAATGGTAGGATGCCTTCCTTTGAAGCAGGCGGCACAGGTTCGATCCCTGTCCAGACAACAAAGTGATTAATCACTTAATATTGCGCGATAGTGTAAAGGTAACACATAAGAGTCATGATCTTATATTCTCGGTTCGAATCCGAGTTGCGCGACAAATTAGGAATAAGCCTAGGTTGAGTCAATCGGTCTCCAAAACCGTATTGCTAGGGTTCGAATCCCTATATTCCTGCTACCTTGCTGAATCGTATAACGGCTAATATTTCTGGATTTGACCCAGAAGATGGAGGTTCGATTCCTTCTTCAGCATCAACTTTTTTCCTAGGCTCTTTTGATTAGATTTGTTTAAAAAGAGAAGTCAAAATCTTTTTTGAAATCATCATAACCTATCTTCCTATTCCACTCTTCTCCAAAGTATTTCAACAAAGGTTCCATTGCTCTTGGAGCTTGGTAACCGGGTACCACATTTAAGGTTTTTAATTTTTCATCTAAAAAAATAAGACTAGGAAAACCTCGTACAAAAAAACGTTGAGCCAATCGGTGACTTTTATTTCTTAATGAAGGGGATTTATTGGGATCAAAATAAGGATTGGTATAATTTCGTCCTTTAAAAGAAATGGTATCTGCGGTTTCTGCATCGAATTTCACTGCATAAAAATTTTCATTAATATACTGGACTAAACTTGGCTCTGCAAAGGTAATTTGATCCATCATTTTACATGGCCCGCACCAAGTGGTATATACATCAATGAGTACTTTCTTTGGAGTGATTTTTTGTTTGGCTTCCATTTCTTCAAAAGACAACCATTCCACTTTTACATTGGAAGATTGGGCAAAAGAAACGCTTGTTCCTAAGCTAGACACAAAGAAACAAGCGATATAAATTATTTTTTTCATTATTATAAAAATAAGGGATTAAAGCTCACTTTTAAAACTAGCGATGAAATCATTATAAGGGGTAGCTTTATGATTATTGCCTGCATAATATTTAAGCATTGGCTCAATCGTTTGGGGTGTTTTCATACCAGGAATCGCTTGCAATAAATTCAAGGTTTCATCTAAAACTACCAATGTTGGATATGCTCGAACGCCAAAAGCTGAAGATAATTGATGTACTCCATTTCTTTTCATTTGTCCTTTATTGGGATCATACGTTGGATTAGAGAAGTTTTTCCCTTGAAAAGTAATTGGATTTTCTTCTTGTGCATTAAATTTTACTGCATAGAAATTTTCGTTAAGGTATTTAATCACAAAAGGATTGGCAAAGGTCGTACGATCCATCATTTTACATGGGCCACACCAATGCGTATACACATCGATAAAAACCTTTTTGGGTTTCTTTTTCATTTTCTTTTGTACTTCATCAAAACTAAGCCAAGTAATTTCGGTGGTACTAATCGGTTCTTCTGCATCACAAGAAGTAAAAAATAAATTTGCTCCTAATGCAAGAATAAGAAGGTAAGTTATTGTTTTATTCATTTTCATTTTAAATCGTTTTTACAAAAATAAGAAATTGATGTTATTTATATGCTAATAGTTTGGACAATGTTTCTTCCAATTCGTCGGCATCTAGATCTTTGGCGATGATTTTCAACTCTTCATCAACCAAAAAGGAAGTGGGTAATTTTTCAATATTGAGCAATTTAGCTACAGGAGAATCCCAACCCTTTAAATCGGAAACTTGAACCCAAGAGAGTTGATCTTCTTCTATGCTAGAAACCCAGGCATTTTTATCAGAATCAATAGACACGCCATAAATCGTAAATCCATGTTCTTTGTATTTTTCATACATCGGTTTGAAAACATAACAATTATTTTCATTACATACTTCATCCCAAGAGGCCCAGAAATTGACTAAAATCACTTTACCTTTCACGGTAGATAAGGCACAAGGTTCGCCTTCGGGCGTATTCAAACAAATATCTGGGAAGACGTTCATTTCTGCCATTTGAACCGTTTCTGTGGAAGGTTGTGCAGTCCAAATAAAAAAGCCAATAGCTAGGATCGCTGCGGCACTGGCCAGCATACGAATCCAAAAGACGGCTCGATTATCTTTCTTTTCTTCTAATCCATTTTCAATTTTACTCCATAATTCGGATCGTGCCTTCAATGGCTGACTCTCCGATTTATGAGCGTCGAAGTATGGCTTGATCTTGTTCATGTGTTTGCTTTTTAATTTCTTTTATCAATCTTTTTTTACCTCGGTGAAATTGGCTTAATGAGGCTGATTTTGAAATACCAAGGATCGTTGAAATTTCTTGATGATCATAGCCTTCCAATAAGTATAGACTTAAAACCGTACGATAACCGGGTGGCAATTCAAGTAAAATATTATATACTTTTTCAAAAGGAAGTTCAAAATCTAAGGGTTCTTCATCGGTCATTGGTATTTCCATTCTATCCTCGTTTATGGGTTCAAATTTTATTTTTCTTTTTTGTAAAAGATCAATAGAACGATTAATAACAATACGCTTCAACCAACCTCCAAACTTTGCTGGATTTTTGACTTGGTCTATCGATTTAAAAGCCTTTAAAAAGGACTCCTGAAGGACATCCTCTGCATCTTCCTCATTTTTCAATAATCGGAATGCGGTATTCAACATAGCGTCTACATACATTTCATAAATACGAAACTGCGCATTACGATCTCCTTTTTTACAACCTTCAATAAGTTGTTGATGAATATGTACACTTCCTGTTTTCAACTGTTGATTATTGTACTTTTAAGACTAAAAAAAATACGACATATTGCATGAAGTACTTAAAATAAATCGATTTTTATGAAAATTATTAAATCCCCTCCATTTTTCAAACAAATATTGGAACTATAATTCTTATTTCTACATTGAAATAGAGTAAGTTATACTACGATTTTTGTTAAATAACATCAACATTCTATTTATGAATACGAATATTATTGAAGGCAGGTTTCCCTCCTAACCAATAATTGTCATTCCACTCCAAAGTTTCGACAATTCTAGGTCGGAAACCATTTTTATCAAGGCGAAGCGAGTAACGAACACATTGATTTTCTTCAATTGGCTAAAGTTCTACGTCAATTGCTGCAATGGTTGCGCCAAAACTTCATTTTAGACAAAGGCAAGCTACTTAGATTTGTTCTTACTTATCTATTTGGACTTGCCTTTTTATTGGTATCTTTGCTTTTATGGAAGATAAAACAATTCGGGCGGTTCATTTTTTTGATCAAAAATCGTATACTTTAAAGGAAGATATCGCCGCCCCGATTATTGTAGGCTATGAATTGCGCACCCCTGCCAACATGGGTTTTATTCTTAGGCTTGCGGCAAATATAGGGGCAAAGAAAGTATTATTTTCAGGAGATGATGATTTGTTTAGACCTCGAAAAATTCAAAAAACAGCTCAAACGGCTTATCAGAATATAGATTGGGAATTTTGTTCTAATGAAGCCATTGCTTCTTTTATACCGTCAAATTATGAATGGATTGCTATTGAGACCAGTAGCCAATCACAAAACTGCTATGCTACGAATTTGCCGAAAGCTTGTGCTTTTTTTATTGGAAATGAAACCGTAGGTCTTTCTGAAAACATCTTAGCCCAATGCAATCAATCTGTTCATATTCCCATGACAGGCCCTACCCTATCTATGAATGTATCTCATGCCTTAACCGTGGTATTATTTGAATGGCTCAGGCAACATTTAGCGTAATTATTTCATTCATCAAGGCTATTTTTTTGTAAATTGAGCATCCAACATAATGGGATGCTTCAATGAAAATCAGGGATATAAATAAAGGATTAAAACGTCCAGAGCTTGTTCGATCACTTCAACTTAGTTGGAGTAAATTTAGTTTTGATCCATTCCCAGAATTAATTTATGCTTTTTCCAATTTAGAAGAAATTGATTTGACGGGAAATAATTTGCGTTCGCTTCCTCCTTCTTTTTTCAATGCTTTCCCAAAATTACAAACGCTTAAACTTTCAAATAATTTTTTAGACGAAATTCCGAGTACGATTTCTAATTTTGAAAACCTTAAGGTTTTAGAAATAAGAACCAATAAAATAAAACAACTGCCTTTAAGTATTGCCCATTTAAAACATTTAGAAAAGCTTGATCTTTCTGGCAATCGTCTACCATACCTCACAGCAAACTTTGATCGGTTACAAGAATTAAAAGAAATCAATCTATCAAAGAATTTATTTCAATCTATTCCTTATAAATTGGGTGATCTTCCCTATTTAGAAAAGATGTATTTTGATTCAAATCCACAATGTATCGATTTAAATTTTAAACAAGGTCAATTTCCTTCTTTACGATGGCTATCGTTAAAAAAATGCGATCTTGGATTATTAAATAAAAATGAAAATGACTTGCGATGTTTGCCCGGTTCGTTGGTACATCTTCGTCAATTAGAAGAACTTTTTCTAGCAGAAAATTTATTAGAAAGCCTTCATCCTTCTTTAGCTGATCTTCCACATTTAAGCCATTTAGATTTAAGCCAAAACGACTTTCAACGTATACCAAAGGTTTGTCAAAAAACATCTAAACTCTGCACATTAGACATGTATGGTTGTGAGCGATTAAAACTCGATCAGTCCATAGGAAAAATGCCTGCATTAAGCACATTAATTTTAGCTTATTGTAATTTAACTATGCTTCCTGAAGAGATAGGTAATCTTCAACGACTAACCCATTTACTCTTAGATGCAAATCGGTTGACACAAATTCCTTCAACGATTAATAATTTAAGTCAATTAAAAGTATTATCACTTAGTAAAAACAAGAACTTAGAAGAAGTGAATGGTATAGATCAACTTCCTCATTTACAAACGTTGAAGTTAGATAATACCAACTTAAACCATATCCCCAAAACCAAAGGGTTAGCCTCACTTTCGGACTTAGACATTTCCTATACCAAGGTACAGACCTTGCCTAGAGAAATGGTATGTTGGCAATCTTTAAAAGAAATAAAAATTACAGGTCGTTTAGTACTACGTCAGGCCGTGCATCTTTTAAAGAATCAGATTAAAGACTTTAATCGATTGCGTTTAGACCATATTAAGCGTATGGAGTTTATGGCTATTATGGATCGAGAGGAAGAAGCTACGCTTAAGATACCACTCACTCATTTTCTAATTGCGGCTAACTCCAGGCAGGATAAACTTCGAGTCAATGCTATGTTATGTATTAGTCAGCGATTTGATATAGCGCGCTCCCCCATTCATAAAAAATCGGAAATTGTTTTTACGGGCAGGAATGAATTAAGTGATGAGGTAAAAGCACAACTTCAAGAATTGGGAATTACTATTGCCCAATCACTTACAGAAAGAACCACACATATTGTAGTGGGAGAATATCCATATTATCGTGGGCTAGATGCCTATGTTGATCAGGTTTCTTTTTTAACCATGCGAAATTTACAAGCCTATTTAGAGCGCCATCGACTCCCCTTTTTGAAACAAAAAAATCAAGAAGAATCTATTGAAAATTTACGTCAATTATTATGGAATAAATCGGAAGACAATGTAGCCTTAGCTTTACAAATGTTAACGACCAACGGTGTACCTGAATCATTGATCAATGACTTGTTTATTCTTTGGAAAATGCATTTAAATTATAGCATTCGACAACAAATAAAAAATCTATTAAACCTTAATGCAAAACCTGAAATTTTAAATTTTATTGCCGAAGACAAAAGTGATCTTCTCTTGGCTTCAGAGCAAAAAATCAAACAACATATTTTAAGCTATCAAGCGGTAGGATTAGATGGGGATCAGATTGCACTTTATTTGTTTAAGCAACATAAAAAGGCTTTGGTTTATATTTTCAGTTCGGGTTCTCCAGAGGTTCGAAAACAAGCAATCACCAATCGATTGACCAATGGCTATTTGGATCTTTCTAGAATGAATTTATCAACGATACCTAAAGAAGTTTATTTATTAGCCGACGGGATCACCCATTTAAACATTAGCAATAATAATTTTAAAAAACTCCCTCAACGATTTTCGAAATTAAACAAACTTAAGATTTTAGATTTAGGGTATAATAAATTGTCATCCTTTCCTAAGGCTTTACTAGCATTCACCCAATTGACTAAGCTTAGTTTAGCAGGAAATCCAATTTCAGCTTTACCTCAAGATTTCTCTTTACTCTCTCGGTTGCGGGTACTCTCTATGCGTGACACCCAATTAACGGTACTTCCACATTCAGTGGCTATACTTCCTCAATTAGAGATATTAGATTTTTGGGATTGTCCAATTCGATTTTTCAATTTCCCTAAAGGGCAATTATCAAGACTGAAGTTTTTAATTATGCGTGGACATCAATTAAAACAATTTCCAGAAAGCATATTAGACCTTCCACATTTAGAGTATATCAATTTGACTAGTAAAAAAATAATTTCTTGGAAAATCCCTACTGCGATTGAGACCTTATCTGCTCTTAAGTGTATTTTATTGAATGGAATAAAATTTCAAAATAATCCTATCGAACATTTATTAAAATTAAAAAATTTAGAATACTTTGCAGCAAGTAGTTTTGAAGACCAACGCAGTAGTTTATTAATGAAGTCCAATACAAAAAGTATTTACCATGCCTTTTATGGTTTAGTGATATTGGAATTTGATTATGCGTATAAGATACCTGGGCTTTTAATTACTTAAATTTAATGCATGTAAAAATAAAATAAATAGTTGATGTTTAGTGAAGAAGAAGTAAATAATTTAGCGGGTTTAGTATTAAACTCTTTCGAAGAAAATGCTATTCTAGGCTTGGAAATTATTCGGAATATGGAAAGCCTTCCAAGAAAGCTATTAATAGGTATGCGTATACTCCAATATTTCCATAAATCTAAAACGGTGCGAAATGATGCAAAAGAACTTTTAGAGAGCTATAAGAGCCAAGAAGATTTAGAGATCGTAGAACAAGGCTTGAAAATTTTTGAAGAAAGTTTCTGGCAAGAATTAAATAGTTCTAGGGATGTATTGGAACGTATAAAATCTTACCGAGTGATTGAAGAAGACGCAGAGTTTCTCATGGCGCATAGTCCGCATTATTTAGAGCGCTATTATTTTGTTGGAGATAAATTGCATAAGTTTTTTCAGTTGGAAGAGACGGCATATTTTTATGAAACCACGCTAAAATTAAAACCCGATCACAGTCAAGCAGCCATTGATTTAGCTTTATTTTATCGGCAGACCAATCGGTTAGAAGAAGCGATTACTATTTTAACGGGAGTAAGTAATCATGGAGATATGGTGGTTCAAAAAATGCTAGGTGATATTTATTTAAAAAATAAAAAAGATCCGAAGTTGGCGCTTAGGCATTATCAACGTTCCATCCAAGCGAATGCAAAGAGTTTAGATGCTCCTTTTTACGAAGCAGGAAAGTTGCTCTATGAAACCTTTGACAAAAAAGAAGAAGGCTTAGCCATTTTACTCCAAGGTTGTAGCACGAAAAGCAATAGCAATAGTTATTATCGGCCGAGAGTGAATCCTCACTTACTATATTATACGGGAAAAATTTTATTAGAAGGTGGGGAAGATGTCAACAAAGTTCGCGGGTTGTTTGACCGTTCGCTTTCTTCATTTGATGAAAATATTCCTTTATTAGAAACTTATCTGCAATTAGAATTTCAAGAGAAACAATTTCTAAAGGCAAGAAAATTAACGCGTCAAATTTTATTACTTGATGAAGAAAATACATTGGCCATCGATCTTAGAAAAAAAATCAAACAAGAGCTCAAAAAATAATGAATTATATTGACCGACAAATAGACGAAGCCATTCGGAATAAATACGATTTTTTCGAGCTTTATGGTTTTAACAAAGACACGAATCTTGAGCGACTTGCAGAACTTCCCCATCTCAAAGAGTTTCGGATTAATTATGGTGAAGGAGATACTTTACCTTCTAGTATTCGTCATTTAAAAAAGTTACAGTTATTAAATTTGAACAATAATAAATTCAAATTTTTCCCAGAAGAAATCAAAAGTTTACCTTTATTAAATCATATCGATATATCAACCAATCTATTAACAGAAATACCTAGTCCTGTATTAGGAGTAAAAGGTTTAAAATTTCTTTTTTGCAAAAAAAATGATATTAAATCATTTCCAGAAGAATTATTCAATCTAGATCAATTAGAGATTTTAGATTTGACGGGATGTCCTTTAAGCAATTATCCAATAGAAGGTCCAGGATTTCCTCAGCTTCAAAAAATGTCGATCTATTTTAAGACGGGCAATCAATTACCTGCTTGGATTTTTGAATGTAGTCAACTCGAAGAATTAATTATTCGAGCAGACCAACTTAGCATTTTAGATTTTGATTTTTCGAAGTTAAAAAAATTAAAAACGTTAAAACTAAATTTACCTAAACTTCAATCGATACCAGAAGAAATTGGCCAATTAGATCAACTCGATCATTTAGAGATTAATCGAATAAAAGCGACAACTTTTCCAGAAGCGTTGTGCCAACTTCCTTTGTTACGCATCCTTGTTTTGAATGCCGTTCCTTTGGTCGAACTTCCTTCTTCCTTTTGCAAATTAAAGACATTAAAACAATGCACAATAAAAAAGGGAAAGTTGACTACCTTACCAGAAAGCTTTGGTCAATTACCCCATTTATATAGTTTAATTCTTTCCAATTCTAAAATAGAATCAATTCCAGATTCCTTGGCTCAATTGGATAAACTTTTGGTGCTTGATTTGAGTGGAAATCCATTAGATCATTTGCCTAAAGGAGTAGAAAAACTTCCTTCATTAGAATATTTTAAAGCACCCATTTCACTTTTCGAAAGTATGCCTATTGGTTTTGCCAACATGAGCAAATTAAATAAAATCGAGAATGCGCCTAATCTTGCTTCGGGTCGAAAAGGCTATTGGATTATCCCATTGATTAAATTAATTAACAAAGAAAAATTTGAAAAAGATTTTGCAGAATTTCTAATGGCTTTATTAGCAGAAAATGAAGAAGAGTGTTTAAAAAGAGCCAATGATCATTGGTTGATTCGTGCGATGAGTATTCCTCGTATAGACTTTGTTCGTATTTATGCAGAAGAAATCATTGCTATTCGTTATCATCAAAAACCAGATAAAGAATTAAATAAAGATGCGGTTTTAACGCGTTATGGTTCGTTCAATATGAGCCTTAAGCAAATGAAAGAAAATCTAAAGAATATTGGCCTTAAATATCAAACGAAAAACACCGCTGCGGTGAGTCACGTGCTCATTGGGAAACTACCCAAAAAAGATTGGGCAAGTGAGTTACAAGATCATCAAGTGTTGATTACAGAAAAAATTATTGGGCGTTTTATCGAAAAAGAAGATACGCCTTATTTAATGGATAAAGATTTTGAGTCGAGTTCTGCTTCTGTGGGTCAATTATTAAAAAGTGGTCAAGAGGATAATATCCAAATTGCATTAGAAATGATTAAGACGGGTGGACTTCCAGGTCATCTAATTACTGCGGTATTTATTGCTTATCAAGAAAGCGGACGTAACGTTAATATTCGACGAAGTTTGCAACGATTATTAAAACAATATGGATCATTAAAATTACAACAAAAACTGAAGAAGGGATTTTACTATTTTGGGTATAATTACTTTGAAGCTACGGTAAGAGATTCGATAAAAAAATATGCACAGGATACGGAATTAAATGCGGATGAAATGGCAGAATATAGTATTCTGAAAAAACAACAAGGATACAGCTATTTTATTTTACATGAAGACAAAACTAAATCTTTAAAAGCATTAAAACAAAGAATGGAAGGAGATCTTCTTAATCTTAAAGCAATGCAGCTTGGTCTTTTACCCAACCATATAAAAGACATTAAAGAAATAAAAAAAATAGATCTTAATCAAAATCTATTGAAGCGTTTCCCCATGTTATTATTTGAAATGCCTCAATTAGAATCTATAGATTTAAAAAACAACTATCTTTTATTTTCGTCTATTCCTAAAAACTGGGAGGCACTCCCCCACCTTCAATCACTCACTTTAACCATTTCCAATTTAACAAAAAAACAACAAGAAAAAGTAAAGAAGAATTTGGAGCTTGCTTTACCAAATTGTAAAATAACTTATCCCTAGACAAGCCTTTTTCTTTTATACCCAACGTGAATCTTCTTAAAGATTTTTTTTAATATTATTCATTTTGAAAAATCACTATTTCTAATTTTTTATATTAATTTACAGTTCAGAATTACCTAACTTTTTTACTGTCTATTATGAAAAATCTATTCCTTCTATTCTCGACACTATTTCCAATTCTTTTTCTCCAGGCTCAAACAGATCTTTCTTCCTTACATGCTCCACCAACTCAAGCAGAGATTGATGCGGTGAAAGCAGAATGGGCGACTAGAGATCATGCTGCTTACAATTGGACAGTACTACATACAGGCACCTTATTAGAGGGCTTCGTTACCGAAATTGTTTCACATGAAGTAGGAGGAAATCTCCATTATGCTGCCGTTCGTTATCCTGAAAATTATGATCCCATGGGCAGTTATCCTGTATTGATTTTTAATCATGGAGGTGCCAGTGGAGTAAATGTTGCTTCGTTAAATGCGTTTCGAGAACCCTGCTTTCGTAGCTTTTTCATTGCTCTTCCTTCTTTTAGAAGCGAAGAATTAAGAACAGGAAATCTTGCACCAATAGACTATACTTCTGAAGGGACACCCAGTGAAATGGATGGAGATACCGATGATGCCTTAGCTTTACTATCAGGTGTTTTAGCAATTCCTGGAGCTGATCCAACAAGAGTAGGTGTAACTGGAGGCAGCCGAGGAGGGGGCGTCAGTCATTTAATGGCTGCTAAAGATGATCGGATAGAGCGTGCTTGTATTTATTACGGCGCAACAGATCACATGACCTTACCCGGATTACAAGCCAAGATGGAAGATTATGTGGATAATGGAGGTGGACTCAATCCTCCTCAAGCAGCCACTTATACTTATGGTGTTCAACCGTATTTAGACAATACGCTAACCTTGGCAGAGGCTCGATTGGAATTATTAAGAAGATCTGCTATTTATTTTGTTGATGAACTTCCCCTTCCCTACCAAATACATCACGGAGATTCAGATGCGGTAGTTACTCCCAATAACAGTCAATTAATTGCTGCCGAGTTTGCTAATCTAGGTATTACTTCTCCCCAATTTGATTATTATGAATATCCAGGGGCTGGACATAGTTTAGGTGGCACCAATGCGGATAATTTAAGAGAAACATTTTTTTGTGCAATAAGCAATCTAGTTTTAGCTATAGACTTAGTTGAATTTCAAGGAACTTGCGAAGAAAAATTACAACAAATTTCTATTGAATGGATCGCAATCATTGGTCAATCATCGAATCATTTTGAACTACAACGGAGCAATAATGGTAGAGATTGGATAACCATTGAATTCCTTGATCTTTCCCAATCCGTAAATCAATTAAAGCATTTTATTTTTAATGATCTGCATTTTCATAATGGGAAAAATTATTACCGACTAAAAGAAACAGACAATGAAGGACAAGTGCAACTCACACGGATCATTAATGTAGATTGTGCAAGCAATAGACTTTTTCTTTCCCCTAATCCTAGTTCGGGTTTGGTGACTATCCAATTAGATGAATCTTTGAGTTCCATAAATCCGGAACAAGTTCGTATTTATAATTTAGCCGGTCAATTGGTTATGGAAAAAAAACTAAAAGGAGTAGAGAGAGAAACCATTGATCTTTCTCTATTAGTAAAAGGAACTTATACCTGCCATTTCTTCACCAACAACATATGGCAAACAACTCGAATTGTTTTATTCTAAGACTATCCATTTAGTGAAATTATTTTAGGGAATCTATTTTTAGAAATTAGCCAACAGCAATATGGAACCATTTAAATAAAAAGGCCATTAGTAAAGAATGGAAAGTCTAGATCAATATCTTTCAAGTCGGAATCATTCTATTAATTATTTAAAATTGACAGGAAGAGCAATTCAGGAAATTCCTGAAAGCATTAGTCGTTTTTCATTTTTAGATACACTGAATCTAGCATATAATGAAATTACTTCATTACCCTCTGGTCTTTTCACTTTGCATAATCTTCAACGATTACTATTGGGGCATAATCAATTGACCGATTTACCTCCAGCAATCCATCGGCTGCGTTCATTAAAAGAATTGAGTATTCATCATAATCCGATGACTCATATTCCCTCAGTTTTATTTGAGTTGGATCAGTTAGAACGCTTAACGGTTTCTCCTTTTATTTTTAAAGAGCTAAAAGAAATCTTTCCCATATTAAACTTAGAAGATCCATATACCTTTGAACATGAGTCTATTCCTACATTCTTAAATCAAATTATACGATTAGAACAATACTTTGAAATTAATCCTACCAATTTATCAACCAAACGCATCTTTTGGAATTTAACACTAGGCAATTTAGACCGTGTACATCAAATTGCAGAGCTTGAAGATTTGCTTGTTTGCTTGTCTAGTCAATTGCCTTTTATTGAAGAAGCTACCGAAAAGCTTTTAGTTAAACGTTTCGAGTCTCATGCCCAGCTCCCCGCCAAAGGCAGTCAGATTTATTGGCTTGGTGAAGGAGCAATTGACTTCCATCAATGGGAAAATGAATTGGCCATTTTAGGATGGAAATTTGTAGAAAATTGCAGTAAAAAAATCAGCTATTTTGTTTTTGGAGAAGAAGCTACTTTAGACCCCAATTGGGAAAAATGTGTGCATCAAGCAGAGATTATTATTCCTGCTGCCAATTTAACTTCTATTCTAGAAAGTCAAATAGATCCTTATTTAGAAAGGGAAGCAGATCCAGAAATGATAGACAATATTGCGCGTTTATTATATAGCGAAAATCAAGATAGCATTGAGCTAGGTTTAGAACTAATCAAACAAGGAGGCATTCCTTCAGAGACCATTACTGATCTTTTTATTGCTGCCGATCATTTAATTGATAAGAATAATAAACTGAGAAATCGAATTATTAAATTACTTTCTAAAATGGTTTCTAACGATTTGGCGAGCTTATTAAAAAGACGAAAATTTGGTTTTGAACATATGGACGAACGCAAGGTTTCGTATCATTTAATGTCTTTGAAAAAATTTAAAGAATTAAAGTTACAACGAATAGCGAAGTACTTATATGATAAGAAGCGATTAGGAGAAGCTTACTTATTACAATACGGTCATCCAAGTCTTCGGTTAATGGTTTTAAGGGCTAGGTTAGATGGTGACTATCTCAATTTATCTCATTTGGGTTTGGAAAAACTACCACGTGAAATTGGTCAAATGAAACAACTTCGATCTATTACGTTATCCGACAATTGTTTTACAGAAGTGCCTCCTATTTTATTTCAATTAAAAAAATTAGAACAACTCAATTTAAGCAATAATCACTTTAAGGAGTTTCCATTTTCACTAAGTAAATTTCGATATTTAAAACGTTTACACTTTGTTCCTAATCCGAATTATTTTGAAGCCGAGCTTCCAACTAAAGAAGCATTAAAAGGGAGACTAAATCGAAAATGCGTTTGTCATTTTGTTTCTGATTTTTAAAATCAATAATCATATTTATCCTGCCACCAACCTAGTAGTCGTTTACGAATATGATCTTCATGCGTATTTTTTTGTGGTTCATAAAACTTGGTTCCTTTCGCTTCTTCAGGCATAAATTCCATGGCTTTAAAATTCCCTTGATGCGCATGTGCGTATTGGTAATTTTTACCATAATTCATTTGCTTCATTAATTTAGTAGGCGCATTTCTTAGTGGAAGCGGAACAGGTAAATTACCTGTTTTACGTACAAAATCTTGAGCTACTTTGATGGCGGCATAAGAAGAATTACTCTTAGGCGAAGTGGCTAGATAAACTGCTACTTCAGAAAGGATAATTCGAGACTCTGGCCACCCTACTGTTTGAATAGATTGAAAACACGCATTGGCTAAAAGTAAAGCATTGGGGTTGGCTAGTCCTACATCTTCTGCGGCGGAAATGACCATACGGCGACCAATAAACTTGAGGTCTTCCCCTCCTTCTATCATACGAGCCAACCAATATAAAGTGGCATTGGGATCAGAACCGCGAATTGATTTTATAAATGCGGAAGCAACGTCATAATGCATCTCTCCCCCTTTATCATACATCGCTAGATTTTTTTGCAATCGCTCATGTACCAGATCATTGGTTATCGTAATTTCGGTTTCTTCATTCGACTCGACCACAATTTCTAATATATTTAATAGCTTTCTAGCATCGCCTCCTGCGTGCAGTAAAATACCATCATATTCTTCAATGATGACCTTTTTCTTTTTTAAAGATTCATCTTCTTTCAACGCAAAATCAATAAGCCCTTGAAGTTCTTCATTTTCTAAAGGTTTAAGTACATATACTTGGCAACGCGAAAGCAAAGCGGAGATTACCTCAAAAGAAGGATTTTCAGTCGTTGCTCCAATGAGTGTGAGTACTCCTTGTTCTACTGCCCCAAGCAAAGCATCTTGTTGTGATTTACTAAATCGATGAATTTCATCAATAAACAAAATGGGATTAGGTTTAGAGAAGAATCGTTGTTTTTTTGCTTTGTCTATGGCTTCTCGAATATCTTTGACCCCCGAGTTAATGGCACTTAAAGTATAGAAAGCTCGATCTTCTCTAGCTGCAATAATTTTAGCCAATGTGGTTTTTCCTACACCTGGAGGTCCCCACATAATAAAGGAAGGGATTTTTCCTGACTCGACTACTTTTCTAAGAATAGCATCTTTACCAACTAGGTGTTTTTGACCAATATAATGATCTAAATCTCTAGGTCTTAAACGTTCAGCTAATGGGATATTTAACATACAATTTGTTTATAATGAATCCCTAAAGGTAAGAAGTAATTTTACCAAAAAAAAAACCTCTTCCTTCAGGGGAAGAGGTCATCGCATTGTTTCCAAACAAACTATACTTAATAAAAGACAGATTTTATTTTAAAGCGGAACGTTGTTTATTAATGAGCGTCAATAAAGCGTCTACATAGTCAGTGTATTGCTCTGCGTGTTCTAAGAGTTGAAGGGCACGTTTGGTATTTCCTGCCTTTTGTGTTTCCACAGATGCGATAAATAAGACCCAAGCAAGTTGGGGTTGGTTTGCTGATTTCAGCAGGTTAAAAATATGATCGAATGTTTTACTTTGCTTATCCGTTAATTGGCCATTAATATCTAATTCTCCTTTACGGAAAGTGGTTTCGTATGTTTGCCCATTGGAGAGCGTGAATGTTACTGGGCCATCAAGTAAATCCTTATTCCATGAGCCATTGAGCACTACGCCATCAGGGAATGTCAATGTGCCTTCTCCATGTTTAAGGCCTTTTTTGAATAAGCCAGAAAATTTCAGATCAGAAGTAAGGGTTAATACTCCTTTGCCATGAAATAATCCATTTTGGAATAATCCATTATAGGTAGTTCCATTGATCCATTGGTAAGTTCCATAACCATGAATTCGACCATTTTTAAAGTTGCCCGAATATTCATCTCCATTGGACCAAACTTGTTTGCCTGTACCGTTTTTCTCTCCTTCGGTCCAATCACCAAAGAAAACGGTACCATCTTGGTAGACCATATTTCCTTCCCCATGATATTTACCATTTTTAAAATCACCATTAAAGGCTTTCACCTCTTTAGCATTTGTAGGAGGTAAATAATTTAGGGTCAGACTTGAAATTTGATGTTGTCCATAAGAAAGGGTAATAAATAGGACACATCCAAAAAGGGTTAAAATGTGCTTAAACATAATTGCGGTTGTTAAAGTGTGGTTAAACTGGGAAAAAAGGTATTAAAGGGTGTTGGTTAAAAATTATGTCACATTTTTTGTTTTTTGCGTATCAACCGTGATTGATATTTCAAAAGTGCTATAAAAATTGATGCCAGTCAAGTTTTGAGTAAAAAAAAATGCAGATATATTTGACATTTATATAGTAAAATAAAAACTATACTCAAATTACAATTAATTAAATATCAGTATTTTATACCGCAATTTATTATTTAACAATAGTTTACAAATCGACCTTTATATTATGTTTTTAAGCAAAATTCGTCACAGTAATTTTATTAATTCACGAAAGAATAAGTGACGTAACTTGCTCAAACCCTAAGCACAACAAGTCTTTGTTATTATAGTCACAAATCACATATTATTAATCTATCATTTGTATTCTAATCAAATAGTCACACTAAAGATTTTTTCTACTTGACTTATTAAAAAATTAAATTTCTCCTAAAAATCGTACTTCCGCTATTCAGCATTTCGATTCAAAACATTGTTTGGGTATAAAAAAACGGCAAAAACCTTTAATTTTAAGGCCAGAATTAGAACCTCTTCACGCTTTTACTCGTATAATTAAAGAATTCCAATCCCAAAAATTCCAATTTTATCCTTTTCTATCGTTTAGATTCAAAAAAATTGAGAGAAGGATACCCATGGAACGCCTTGCATATTTAAAGAAAGAATTGGGTTCTGTTGCTGTAGATCAGCAACGGATCAATATTCTTGTGGATCTAATCAAAATACTTTATCGAAATGAACCCAATCAGGCACTTCAATTTGCTAAGGAGTTAATTGAAGTAGGAAAACGAACCCAATGCAATGAAACCCTTGCAAGAGGTTATAATTATAGTGGGGTCATACAAAAACAACAAGGGAATTTTCAGGAGGCCAAAATGCTGATTAGTTTGGCTAAAGAAATATGTGAAGCTTCGAATTTAGAAATCAATCTTTCTTCTATTGAGTGTAATTTGGCCAATATTTATATTTTAGAAGGTGATTTTTCAAAAGCTATTGACCATCTTTTTTCGGCAATAAAATTCGCAGAAAAGAATGAGCTTCATGCTAAACTCGGCACGTACTATTCTAATTTAGGGGTGATATATGAAGAGCAAGGAAAATTAGATGATGCTATGAAGTATCATGTATTGTCTTTACAAAATTATGAACGTAGCGAAAATGAAATTTCTAAAGCCTATACCTATAGTAATATTGCCAACATATACATTCGTTTGGAACAATACCAAGAAGCATTAGTCCAATTGGATTTGTCTTTTGCTATACGATCTGCACAAAATGATATCAAAGGCAAAGCCTATACTTTAAGTCAAAAGGGACAAGTTTTATATGAGTTAAATGAAGATTCCAGTGCATTATCTACTTTGTTTCAGGCCATAGATTTACAAGAATCGGTAAATGATCTAGAAGGCATGGTTGAAAGTTATTTAGTGGTTTCTAACATATATTATAAACGAAAGCGGATAGAAGGTGCCATTTCTTTTGCAAGTAAAAGTTTAAGCATCTCTAAAGATCTAGGTGCAAATTTATTAATTAAAAAAGCCGCACTTTTACTTTCCGATAGTTATCATTTAAAGAAAGATTACGCCAAAGCTTATATATATTTTAAAGAATATACAGAGATAAAAGATCAAATTTTCAATGAAGAAAAGACAAAGACGATTCAGCTGATTCAGTCCCGATTTGAAGCAGAGAAAAAAGATCAACAAATTGAACAATTAAATAAAGAACAAGACTTATTGAAAAGTGTGAATGAAGAATTGAATCTTTTTGCAAGTAAAGCTTCACATGATCTAAAAGCCCCATTACGATTAATCAATGCGTTTTCTAAGATTTTAAATGATCGATATCGAACAGAATTAGATGATAAAGGAAGTGAGATGTTGGTAACCATTGCGGATTCTTCCAAGCGGATGGGCAACATGTTAGATGATTTATTAAGATATGCTGTAGCGGGTTTACAAGAAGGAGATTCAGAACCCATTGATTTAAATAATATCCTCCAAATTGTTCAAAACAATTTATACCTTCAAATAAAAAATAATGAGGCCCTTATAGAAAGTGATATTTTACCTATCCTTTTGGGTTCATCTACTAATTTCATTCAGCTGTTCCAAAATTTAATTTCAAACAGTATTAAATTTAGAACAACAAAACAACCTCGAATTACTATTCATTGTAAAGAAGAGGAAAATCATATCTGCTTCCACTATCAAGATAATGGAATTGGTATTGCGGAAGAACATCAAGCACTTATTTTTGATATTTTCCATCGGGTCCATCCAAGAGAAAAATATGAAGGAACAGGTATTGGGTTGGCTACTTGTAAAAAGATTATTGAAAATTTAGGTGGGCAAATTTGGATTAAATCCAAAGTAAATCATGGAAGTCAATTTTACTTTACGGTAAACAAAAAATATTTATCCTTCGCCTATCAATAATAGGTCTACAAAAAAAGGTACACTTTTCAGTGTACCTTCAAATAAGTATCATAAAGTACATTAAATATTCCTATTCAATTCGTACTCTTTCTGTTCGTATAATCTGACGTCCTTGACGGTAAATAATAGAATACATTCCTTGCGGTAATGTAGCTATCAGTGTTACATTATTTGTAGTTTCTGTAGCAATTAACTGTCCCTGGCTAGAATACACTTCCATAACAGGAGTCATTACTGTTTCTTTAACGTTGTCTTCAACGACAACACGACTGCGTTTTTTGCCCGTGTCTAGATCATCTAGAAGTTGAGCTTGGGCGGAGTAACTAAATCCTACGAGTAGGATAAGTGCGATTAATTTAATCATCTTCATAATAAGTGGATTGTTTAAAAGTAAAAATAATTCATATACAATATATGTATATTTACTTAGATTTAAAAATTTCGAATACTTTTTTTTAACATTTCCAAAAATTTGTGACATTGTCAAATAAAAAAATTAGTTTTCATACCTTGTAAAATAAACCATATTCAGATTAGCTTGTTTTCCTTGAACATTAAAGCCTTAAGCCTATGAAGCGTCAATACTTCTTTCTTATTTTGTTTATTTATAGTCCATTTTTTCTATTTGCTCAAGATTCTCTGAATGTGATGTTTTACAATCTTTTATTCTTCCCAGATTCTGGTTCTGCTACCCGATATGAAGAATTTAAAACCGTCTTTGAGCATGCACAACCCGATGTGTTACTAGTCTGTGAATTACAAACTGAAGAAGGCGCAGATATTTTATTAAATAATGCATTAAATGTGAATGGTATTACAAAATATCGTAGAGCGAATTTTGTATCCAATTCTACTGGAGGCACGCTTAATAACTTATTGTTTTATAATAGCGAAAAACTAGCACTTGTTTCTCAAGTTGAAGTGCCTACTGCAAGACGAGATATTGGAGCATATACTATGTATTATAAAGACAGCAATTTGTGGCAAAATCAAGACACCGTATTTTTTCAGTTTATGAGTACGCATTTTAAAGCTGGAAGTACTTCCGCGAATAAGGAAACTCGAAGACAAACCGCTTTAGATTTTATCAATTATATCAACACTTCGCCTAATGTCTCCAATCGCATTTTTGGTGGTGATTTTAATATGCAGAGCAGTTTTGAACCTGCCTATGATCTCGTTTTAAATGGCCCCGAACAAGTCTTTTTTGATCCTTTAGATAGCCCTGGTTCTTGGAAAGACAACTCTCTTTTTGAAGCAATACACACACAAAGTCCAAGAAATTCCTCCTTTGGAAATGGCGTAAGTGGAGGTTTAGATGATCGCTATGATTTCTTACTTTATTCAGAAGACATTTTCCAAGTAACAGATCGCGTTTCTTATGTTCCTGACTCTTATATCACCTTTGGGAATGATGGGAATCATATCAATCAATCGATTCTATCAGGAACCAATAATTCGGTTCCTCCTAATGTGCTAACCGCCCTTCATAATGCTTCTGATCATTTACCTGTGATGCTTACTTTAGCGATCCAACCTTCTAATGTAAATACGGCGATAAAACCTGTAGAAAATCCAAAATCAATACAGCTTTTTCCCAATCCAGTTAACTCAGATTTACAAATACGATCGCAGAAATATCTTACTCTTGGAAGCCAAGTTTCCATTTTTGATCTTTTAGGCAATAAAATAGGTACTTTTACTATTGATCAATTGAATTACTATCATCAATTTCCAATGCATTCCATACCTACAGGATCTTATATTTTAAAAATCGAAGATGCCCAACAGCTATTTATCCAACGATTTGTAAAAATGTAAGAATAGACTAATGTGAATATCTTGTTTAAAATTGATCGGATAAATCAGTTTCAAACCATTGATTTTTACTAGCTTTGTAGCACATTTCTTGTATCAATTAACATTTACACATTCATGGAATTTAACCATCAACGTTTTAACAAAATCCTTGTCGCTAATCGAGGGGAAATTGCTATACGTGTATTACGTGCAGCTTCAGAACTCAATTTACGAACCGTCGCAGTTTTTACCTACGAAGATCGATATTCACTGCATCGTTATAAAGCAGATGAAGCCTATAAAATAGGTCCTGATGATGAACCTTTAAAGCCTTATTTAGATATTGAAGAAATCATCAAATTAGCCAAATCTAAAAATGTAGATGCAATACATCCTGGCTATGGGTTCTTATCTGAAAATGTAAATTTTGTACGACGTTGTCAAGAAGAAGGTATTGT
The DNA here is from genome assembly GCA_020629935.1 of Saprospiraceae bacterium. GTDB lineage: Bacteria > Bacteroidota > Bacteroidia > Chitinophagales > Saprospiraceae > JAHDCJ01. The sequence continues at coordinate 28,802 of JAHDCJ010000044.1, forward strand.
CTTTATTGGGCCTACAGCAGAAGCTATGCAACAACTTGGAGATAAAGTAGATGCAAAGAAAATAGCACGCGCTGCGCAAATTCCATTGATCGAAGATAGTCAAGCAAAACTCGATCAATTTGATATTACCCTCAAAGAAGCTCAACGGATTGGTTTTCCAATTATGGTAAAGGCAGCCGCTGGTGGTGGTGGTCGAGGAATGCGGGTCGTTCGATCAGAAGAAGGATTAGAAAAGGCATGGTCAGAAGCGCGAGGTGAAGCCAAAACTGCCTTTGGAGATGACACCGTTTTTCTAGAAAAATATATTGAAAACCCTAAACATATAGAAGTTCAAATTCTTGGTGATCATTATGGGAATGTAGTACATCTATATGAAAGAGATTGTTCCGTTCAACGACGATTTCAAAAGATTGTAGAAATTGCTCCTTCAACGACCTTAAGTAAAAACACTAAAAATAAGCTTTACGAATATGCCTTAAAGATTGCGCGGCATGTCAATTATAGAAATGCAGGTACTGTAGAATTTTTAGTGGATGCGGAAGAAAACATTTATTTTATTGAGGTCAATCCTAGAGTTCAAGTAGAGCATACTATTACCGAAGAAATCACAGGCATTGATATTGTGCGTTCTCAATTTCTTATTGCGATGGGTTATGAATTGGCGCACCCTACTATTTTTATTCGCTCTCAAGAAGATATTAAATGTAATGGGTTTGCCATTCAATGTAGAATCACGACTGAAGATCCTGAAAATAATTTCAAGCCTGATTATGGCACCATCATCGCCTATCGAAGTGCAGGAGGTTTTGGTATTCGATTAGATGCAGGTAGTGCTTATCCGGGCATGAAAATTTCTCCGTTTTTTGATTCTATGTTGGTTAAAGTAACTGCAAATGGTCGAACTTTAGAAGGTGCTGCCGAACGTCTACATCGAGCCCTTACCGAATTTAGGATTCGAGGAGTAAAGACCAATATTGGTTTTTTAGAAAATTTATTACAAAACGAAACGTTTAAAGCAGGTAAAGCAACAGTAGGTTTTATTGAAGAATTCAAAGCCTTATTAAAACCTCCTCGTCGACTTGACCGTGGCACCAAATTATTAAAATATGTAGCGAATGTCATTGTAAACGGGAATAGTGATGTGGCTGGAAAAACGATAAGTAATCCTTCTTTTCGAACGCCAATAGTTCCAAGTTTTGAAGCTGACAAACCGTATCAGAATGGGACTAAACAATTGCTCACAGAATTAGGGCCTGAAGGATTTTCAGGATGGTTAAAAGAACAAAAAGCCATCCAATATACAGATACCACGTTTAGAGATGCCCACCAATCTTTATTAGCAACAAGGGTGCGTACTAAAGATTTAATGGCGGTTGCGGAAAGCTTTGCTAAAAACCATCCTAACGTTTTTTCTATGGAAGTTTGGGGAGGAGCGACCTTTGATGTAGCCCTTCGATTTTTAAAAGAATGCCCTTGGAAACGATTAGAACTTTTACGAGAGGCGATGCCTAACCTTTTGTTACAAATGTTATTGAGAGGATCCAATGCGGTAGGTTATACCGCCTACCCTGATAACTTAGTAGAATCTTTTATCGAAAAATCATGGGAGACAGGTGTCGACATTTTTAGAATTTTTGATTCACTCAATTGGGTGGAAGCAATGAAAGTAAGTATCCGAACAGTAAGAGAACGTACTGGAGGATTAGCAGAAGCTTGTATTTGTTATAGTGGAGATATTTTAAACCCAGAACGAAAAAAATATACTTTATCTTATTATCTAGATTTAGCACGACAATTGGAAGATGAAGGGGCGCATATTTTAGGGATAAAAGATATGACGGGTTTATTAAAACCTTATGCAGCGTATCAACTCGTTTCAGAACTCAAAAAAGTAATTGATATTCCGATTCATTTGCATACCCATGATACCTCTTCTATACAATCGGCAAGTTATATGAAAGCGATTGAAGCTGGGATTGATGTTATTGATGTTGCCTTAAGTTCCATGTCTGGATTAACGTCACAACCCAATTTTAATTCGGTGGTAGAGATGATGCGTGGACATGAGCGAGAGCATCAAATAGATACGAAATCATTGAACCGTTATTCTGATTATTGGGAAGCAGTTCGATTGTATTATTATCCATTTGAAAGTGAATTAAAAGCAGGGACTGCGGAGGTTTATCATCATGAAATACCAGGAGGGCAATATTCAAATTTACGCCCACAAGCTAGAGGATTAGGATTAGAAGATCAATTTGACACCATTAAAGAAAACTATAAAATTGTCAATGATCTTTTTGGTGATTTAGTAAAGGTGACGCCTAGTTCTAAAGTCGTAGGTGATATGGCGATGTTTATGACTTCCAATGGATTAACCAAAGAAGAGGTAATAAAAAAAGGAGAAACTTTAGCTTTCCCAGATAGTGTAAAAGCATTTTTTAGAGGGGATTTAGGGCAGCCGCATGGAGGCTTTCCTTCCGCACTTCAGCAAATGGTTTTAAAAGGTGAGCAACCTTATACGGAACGACCAAATCAGCATCTAGAACCTATAGATTTTGAAAAAGAATTTAAGGCATTCCAAGAAGAATTTAATCGTTATGCGCACTTCAAAGATTTCTTATCTTATAAATTATACCCAAAAGTTTTTAGAGATTATTTTGAGCATTTTGAAGCCTATGGTGCGATCCGAAATCTTCCTACCAAAGCCTTCTTTTATGGAATGGAACCTAATGAAGAAATCTTAATTGAAATTGCCAATGGGAAACAAGTCATTGTCAAATTTTTAAATACTACTGCCCCTAATGCCAATGGAGAACGTACCGTGTATTTCCAACTCAATGGACAAACACGGGCGATCATGGTAGAAGATTTAAATATTGAAACTGAAAAAATCACCCATTTAAAAGTTGAAAAAGAAGGAGATATTGGTGCGCCATTACAAGGCAGCCTTTCTAAAGTATTAGTAAAGGAAGGAGATCAAGTAGAAGCGAATGCACCTTTATTTATTATTGAGGCAATGAAAATGGAAAGTACCATTACCGCACCTTTTGCAGGTTCAATTGAACGAGTGATTCTTGGAAATAAGACTATGGTAGAACAAAATGATTTAATTCTTGTAATCAAAAAAAATGCCCCATAATCTAATAAAAGATTACAGGGCGCAAGTTATTAAGAAGGTAGCATTTTTAGCATCGGCCTACCGACCGATTACAAATTTTTTCATGGTATAATATCCGTTGGATTCCATTCTTACATAATAGATTCCTTGGGCCAATTTCGATACATCAAGAGTTTGTGAATAATTACCTGTGGATAAAGGAATAGATTGATCAATCAATTTTCTTCCTAATACATCCATGATCTGAATTTGAACGTCTCCTTCAAATTCACTCACTAGGTCTAATGTTATACGGGAGTTTGCTGGATTTGGATACAAATTCACGATAGAAATTGGAGAATTATTTCGTTTTAATAAAACAATATCACTGTATTCAAATGAACCATCCAAATCGATGATCTTTAAACGATAATACGTAGTAGGAAATGGCGAAGAATCAACCCAATCATAAACCACTCTTTCTGTAGAATTTCCTGTGGCTTTTTGTGTATGGAAATAAATAAAATCTCTAGCGTTCTCACTTCGTTCTATTTCAAATCGATCCGTGTTTATTTCGGTAGCTGTTGTCCAAAATAAATGATTATATGATCCTTCTTTTTCTCCATAAAATTCCACTAACTCAACAGGTAAAATACTTGAAGTTGCTTGAGCGGTTTCATGGCAAAGACAATTATCTGTGGTATTTTGATTGTCAATTCGAATGTCCATTACCATCTGTGAACTTTCTGGTGTACAATCAGAATAATTTAATATTTCTGAATCGGTATGGGTGTAACTTCCATTAGCGGCAATGGCATCATTGATGGTCACTGTATACAAATAGGTTTCTGACAGATCGTATAAACCATTCATATTTGCATCACAATAAAAATCTACATATAAAGGAACACCTGCAGGTTTTTCAAATCCAAGATTATCTAATTTAAAACTATAATCCCATCGATAAGTCGAAAGTCCACCATTGAAATTGGTGGTTCCAGAAAACGATACAATATCATAATTGGGGATACTAAAAGCAAACACATCGAGTTCTTCTCCGCTTTCTTGTACTACTTCACAAGTTACTGTACTTGGAGCTGGGCAACTTTGATCGAGTACATTTAATGCTTTAACCAACACCTCATCATCACAAGTCATTTCACTAAAATCAAAGGTATAATCTATGGTATATGAAGTAGTAGTTAATGCAGTAAAATTATCGGTAGATGGAAATTTAATCCCTGTACTGGTCGTAATCACATCTGGGATTAAACTGGTTAAATAAGTCATGGATGCAGGAAAATCAACATAAATAGTATCATCTAAAGCCGAGTTTGCTGGCCCTGCATTATAAATATCTAATCGAATTTGGCCATTCGCATCACAAGTCGCTAAAGACACATGATCAAGGGTAATATCGTAATTACTTTCCGCATCGGCTCCATCAATTACCATAGATTCTTCTGGATATAAGGTAATTAAAGTAACATCTGTACAACCTCCATCTGCTAAAATTCTTAATGGGAAAAATAGATCAGATGCAGCCTCGCAACTTGGTAAAATAGAAAACTGCACTCGAATCCGATTAGAGTCAATGGTATTGGTGGTCAATACACCCGGCAAACCATTATCTCTTACATAATTATCCATATCTCCTACTTGAAATCGCCAAGTATCGCCTGTGGGATTAGTCAAATTTCCAGAAGATGTACTGAAGCTCGAAGTTCCTGGATAAGCCTTTTGGGTTTGGGCATCATCGATACTAAAATCACTTGATGGCAAATCAATTTCAAAAGCTAAATCACCTAAAGCACCTTTCTTCGTGCTAATTAGTTCGAGCTCATATTCGAAAGGTTCACATGCTGCGGTTGGGGCATTTACTAAGGTTAAGTTTCCTTGAATATCTGCTTTTACTTCGGTTACATAAAGCCAAGCATCTTCCTCTGCAATAGAGCATAAATCACCTTCAGTAATAGGTGCCATTCCACATTGAGCAACACCAATTTTTATATTGATAGAATCCAATGGGCAAGTATAATCTGTAGCACAAACTTTATACGTTAAGGGAGTACTTGGATCCAGCGTTACGGGTACATCATAGAATCCATTGGTTGCCGAATAATTTGTAATACAATTGCCCAAGGTATTGGTTCTACAAAAAGAACTCATTGTCATATCTCCTCCAGTACCTTGATAAATTTGTAAGGTTCCTCCAGCATAACCATAAAGTTCTAAATCCCAACAAATTTCTTCTTTGATTCCTTCTTGAATTACATCAGAGACAATATCTACTTTGGAAATTGCAGGTTGATTGATGAAATGAGACTCATCGTAAAATAATTGATTCCCATCATTTTCATAAATTAGAGAAGGTTGTCCTTCCACATTAAATTCCATACCTACGCCCAAAAATCCTACCTCATTAAAAGTATTAGGATTAGAGTTATTTATATAATTAGTAACCAAAGCGGTATCAGGCATTTCACAGGTTCGATTTACGGTAAAGCTAACGACTAGATTTTCTCCTTCCTCTGAAATGGGTAAACTACTAAGATCAATAACTAGACTATCTACCTGATGTTTAAATCCAGGAAAATCGGCATATCCAATTGGATCTAAATTGTTTGGATCAGTAGCAAAAGGTGGAACATAAACATAAGGTACAGTAGTAACACTTGGACTACTATTAGTACCTAATGTATTGCAAAGATAATTTCCTCCAAAATTTTGTGTACCATAAAGCGTATAAGAAATATTGGATAAAGTAATTCCTGGCCCAGGGTTAAAATAAAGACGTTCTAAATTGAATAATGGTCGATATTCATTAGTATAAAAGTTGGTACAGCTTCCTCCAAAATCAGGACCTAAATAGAAACGTACTCGATAATTAGCCGATGCACAAGGTCCGATTGCAGGACTAGCTTCATCATACCACGTGTTGTGAAGGAAATATTCAAAATAATCATCATCCATATCATTACATGAGAAAAAGCCATCTTCCATATCCTCATAAAATCCTCCCATATTACCATCTACGGTATAATGATTAAACCCGCCTGTTTTTGAATAACTTTTATATCCTTTTGTCATTTCTAACTCTACCCAAATGGTATCATTATGATCATATTGGTATGTTCCTGGCATTGTTGGGTCTAAACCTGAAACTACTAAGTCACTAGCTTTAATCATATATCCTCTACCATTCGCTACATTCGCGGGGCTAGAAAGACCAAGATTTTGTGACGTATAGTCAATGGGGCCTAATTCATAATATTGATCTAAATCAAAATCATATATTTTTATCCTTAATGGTTCTTGTGGCACATTAAAACTAGAACGAAAACCTGTGGTATTATTAAACCGAACGGCCCCTATAAATAAATAATCCATGCCTCCTGGGCCAAATCCGTATTCCCAAGCCTTTACTGTATCTACTAATCCTTTAAATTCTAATTTGAAGGTATCAATACCCACAATTCCTTTTTTCAAATCTGCATTCATCGCAGTGCCTGTACCATCTGGGCTTCCATCATTATCATCATCTGCTAAACCTACATTAATTCGATTAACTTCAAAGTCTAACATCTCTATTGTGGGAAAGTTTCCACAATTGGGACTACAGGTTATACCTCTTCCCCTTGAGCCATTTGTAATCGTAATTTTACATTCATCCGAGCACGTAGCATCTGGATAAAGATAAACATCAAATTCAGTAAAAGGCGTTTTGGGTCCAAAAGGTGAGTCATCACAATCTGGGAAATAAAGGTTGGGAATTTGCAACGTTTCATCCCAACCAAAAAAAGAAGGATGAGGAAAATTATAACGCAAAGTAATCACTTCATCTGGTCCGCTGGTATCATGATCAAAATAACTTGGAGACCAGTTACCAAAAGAATGACCAAAACCAGAAGGCCAAGTAATCCCATCTTTTAATCGAATTACAAATTCTACATAACCATCGGTAGAAAAAGTCGGTAATCCATTGGCTATAAAATCGCCTGTTATTTGGAGTCTAAAAAATGAACCTGGTGATGGCGACGCAGGAACCCAATCACTTTGTTCTACAGCAAATCGCCAATCATAATCATTGAGTACTCTTGAAGGATTATATACCACATCATTACTCGATTCACCACAAATACCAGAGGTGATAAATTCTACAGTAGACTCAAATGGGCCATTGTTCATGTCATTATTCCAAGTCGGAGATGGTCTTGAATAAAAGTTTCCATTTTCTCTTGAACAACAACTAATTAAAGCATAGGTCAATTCTAAATTATCCCCTGGTTGTAACTCATGTATCACATCCAGTCTAGCTTCCATTTCCTGATATCCTTCATCCTGTGCATTAATACAGTTATTATAGAAGTAATATTTCAATACAGGAAAGGTATCTATATTTAAAACGGTAGCCCCATTTAATTTTAATTCAATAGAAGCCGAATCTATATTTGAAAAAATATTAGATGGATCATAATCTGGCAATTTCAACGTAAACCCATGTACATTTACCGCGGTTCCCCCAGAATTACTTAAAGTGACCACTTGGGTTCTTGTCGTCACTTTATCATCCCAACATGCATCTTCATCCGATTGTGTTTCGGTTAAGGTAAGTGCAGGTGGTAAAGGGGATCGAATCCGTAAAATAGATTTAAACGTTTCATTTTGACAAACTGGATCGGAAGCACATCCCCAACTCATTTCATAATCAATTTCATTAAGTTGAGGTAAAGCATCACAAGTAATGATATCAGCATCAAAACAAAAATCTAAAGATTCATCTATCGAAAATAAACCATCGGCATCACCCGCTGCGATTAAATCAGCAGAAGTAACTGTCAATGAATAATTACTTCCTGTTTTTGTTAAAGGAAGAATAGGACCTCCACATATATTAAAGTTCGAAACATTAAACAAGGTCTCCTCTACAGTAAAAGAAATATCAAATTGGTCAATATTTCCATCCCCTCCATTATTTATCCTAAACGCCACCTGCTCTGGGGTTCCAAATTCAATATCAATCGTATTTCCATTTGGATAACCAATTAAATTTAATTCTGGGTATCGAATCACCGTATTCATGGGTTGTGAAGAAAAACTTTCAGGATCATTCCCGTTATAAGTAATGTTAAAATCTATAGATTGAGCATTATTTAAGATGGAAACCATCGGACAAAAAGCTTCTACATCAAAAGAATAACTTACTATTGTACCTACCGCGATGGTTGGAATTCGAAAAACTAATGGGGAGGTTGTTAGTTCTGTTGCTCCACTCACTGTACCTAAAGCATATTTTATCCCATTGGGCAACATGACCTCAAAATCCATATTTGTAATCGGATTTGCAGTAATATTTTCTATCGTAACATTTACCGTCTCTGCATCCATACAAACCTCTAATTCAGGCGGCAAAGTCACGTTAACTATTGTGTTTTGACTTTTTAAACCATGAATAGAAAATATAAACAGGATAAAATAAAAAAGTAAATTACGTACCATGAGAATAGGTTTATACATTATAAAAACTTGCTGAATTTATACCTTAAGGGAATTAATTCATGTGAATACAGCGTTAAATAAGTGTAGAAATTAAAAAAGATAAGAGGGCTTTATTTCTATAGTCTTTTAGATTGTATATATTTACGTGAACTTTTTAGAAAAGTTTTATTAAAAAAGCAAATACATCCAATATTTATTTTCTTAATACATAATCTTGGAATTAACCGAACAACACATTACTAATTTTGATCAGCTTTTCAAGGATTACTATCCTATGTCTGTCCTATATGCCCGCAAAATGGTCAATGATTTGGATTCGGCTAGGGAGATTGCACAACAGGTTTTTGTAAAACTTTACGAAAAAAAGGATCAATTAACAATAAAGACATCGATCAAAAGTTATATTTTTCAAGCCACTCGAAATACCGCTTTAAATTATATAAAACAGCAAAAGACGCGTCAATTTGCTGCTACCCATGCAATGTCGAGGTATGAAACAGAAACCAATGAGGATACCCTTTTAACCAAAGAATTAGAAGAACAAATACTATCGATCATTGATCGTTTACCCAATAAATGCAAACAAATCTTTACTATGAATCGATTTGAAGGCAAAAAGAACAAAGAAATCGCTCAAGAATTGGATATTTCCATTCGAACAGTAGAAACACAAATAAGTAAAGCATTAAAAACACTAAGAAACGAACTACCTAAATATCTAAAAATCATACTGTTATCAGTTTATATACTTTTTATTTAACAAAATAATAATAAATTTTACTACAAACATACGTGTAAAACCAATTCAAATTGTCATTAAAGTAGTAGAGCTCAGCTCATTTTTAAATTATCATGGATAAATTGAACCAACATAGCGAATTTGAAGACCTAATTATCCGATTTCTTGATGGATATGCTTCCCAAGAAGAAACAGATAAATTAATGGAATGGTCCAACTCATCATCAGAAAATCAGCTGTTTTTTGATGATATGAAATCGCTATGGGACAGCACGAATGACGTGGGATTAGTACAAAAAATTGATATTAATGCCGACTTAGCTGCTGTTAAAAAAAGAGCCTCCGAAGCTAAAGTTGTTCGCATAGAACCTAAAAGAAAAAAGAACAAATTTTGGTACGGGATCGCAGCAGGAATAGCCTTACTAGTAGCCAGTTTTATGATTTTTCAACTTCTGCAAGATGATCAATCTTTGTATAGTGAATTTACCTTAGCTGATGGAACAGTAGTCAAACTAAAAAATAATAGCCGACTTACATCACCCGATACTTTTGAAGGTGACACCCGAGTCGTTCAACTTGAAGGAGAGGCGTTCTTTGATGTTCATCATAATCCTGAACAACCATTTATTATTCAAACGGCACAAGCTGAGGTAAAAGCCTTAGGTACTTCCTTTGCGGTAAACACTAAATCTAGTAATACGGAGGTGATCTTATACACAGGTATTGTAGAGTTATCTTCAGTCAAAGACCCAAGTCAAAAGGTTTTATTGAATCGTTTAGATGACTTAGGTATTGCAAGTAATT
>JAHDCJ010000045.1:0-20836 GCA_020629935.1 Saprospiraceae bacterium
TAATGATCCCAGACATCTCCATCAACAACCGACCAATCGGGAAAAATCATCCTGTTTATATTATCGCTGAAGCAGGGGTAAATCATAATGGCCAATTGGAAACTGCACTCGAATTGGTTCGAGAAGCTAAAAAAACGGGCGCAGATTGTGTCAAATTTCAAACCTTCCAAGCGGCAAAAATTGTAACGCCCGAAGCGCCTAAAGCAAACTATCAATTGCAAGTCACTGACCCCAAAGAGTCGCAATTTGATATGCTCAAAAAACTAGAACTCCAAGAAGAAGATTGGTTGAAAATTATTGATCTTTGCAAAAAACTTGATATCCAATTCCTTTCTACTCCTTATAATGAAGAAGACGTAGACTTCTTAGATAATCTTCAAGTAGATGCATTTAAAATTGCGTCTGGTCAATTAGTAGAAACACAATTTCTCCAGTATGTAGCTGCTAAAGGAAAACCCATGATCTTGTCTTCTGGAATGGCTACCCTTGCCGAAGTGTACGAAGCTATTGACGCCATTCGACGTACTGGAAATCACGAATTGATCTTACTTCAATGTACCACTAACTACCCTTCTAAATTAGAAGATGCAAACATCCATGCCATGAATACCATGCAAGACGCCTTGCAAATACAAATTGGTTATTCGGATCATGTAGAAAATAATTATGCTTGTTATGCCGCCGTAGCCAAAGGCGCCGCATTAATAGAAAAACACTTTACTCTTGATCGAAATATGGATGGCCCAGATCATTCTTCTTCGCTAGATACGGATGGCTTTACTACGCTAGTCAATGGCATTCGTGCCATCGAAAAATCGTTGGGCAATCCAGTCAAAAAACCTACGGCTGCGGAGGTCGCCAATACCCAAGGCATGAGAAGAAGTTTGATCTTGAATGAAGCTCAAAATGAAGGAACAATCATTACCAAAAAAATGCTTGGTGTTAAACGTCCCGCTACCGGTTTGCCTCCAAAAATGATGGCAGATATTATTGGTAAAAAATTGAGAAAAGCAGTGCAAGCAGATATTCCTTTAACCCGTGATATGATCGAATGGTAAATCATGCTAGTACAAATTCATAAAAATAACCTAGAGCTTTTATCTCGTTTTCTTGAAAATGCAGGAAGCACATTAGAACATTTTCGCTACTTTAATTCGCGTTCTTTTGATGTCTTAAATCAACATCTTTTTACCGCCATTTGGCTAGACGATGATCAACCTGTTTGTTATGGTCATCTTGATGAAGAAGAAGGAATAGTCTGGTTGGGAATTGCCGTAGTGGAAAATCAAAAACGACAAGGCCTAGGCAAAAAAATGATGCGCCATCTGTTAAATTTTGCGCGTAAAAATAATATCCCCAAAATTCGATTGTCAGTTGATTTAGATAACGAAGCAGCAATACAACTGTATCTCGATTGTGGTTTTATTTTGTTGAAAAAAACGAAAACCATCCAGTTTATGGAATGGAATGTCAAAGAGCAAAATATATATTATGTAAGTACAATGGCCCTCCGAAAAAAAGCATTGGAGGAAAGTATTACGCTTGCAAAAGAATGGGCATTCCCTTTAGAGTTTAGTTCTGGATTGCCGCACCGAAAAGAGTTGATTACATTGTATGAAAATAGTGACATCGAACGAATGCCACATAATTATTTTCCCGCACCAGCCATTCCTTTTGTCTTAAATTTGGCTAGTGATAATGAAAAGATTCGAACTCAATCTATCCAACATTGTTTGCAAGGATTGAAATTAAGCAAACAAGCCAATAGTCCATTTTTTGCCGCTCATGCAGGATTTTGCATAGACCCCAACCCTGAAGAGTTAGGAAAAAAATTAAATCATGGCCAAGTCTATTCTAGAGCAAAACATTGGGCTATTTTTTTAGAATCAGTTAACATAATTGTAGAAAAAGCGGAAGAACTTGCTATTGATTTTTTAATCGAAAATAACGTAGTGGCTCAAATGAATCTTGGCGCCGATGGAAGCAATCCACTATTTTGTGGAACACCAAATGAAATGATTGAACTTGTCCAATCCATCGATCATCCACGATTACATATTCTTTTAGATACCGCACATTTGAAGGTTTCCTCAAATACACTTAACTTTAACTTAAAGGAAGGGACAGAAAAACTACTTTCTATTGTTAAAGGGGTACATCATAGTGATAATGATGGCCTATTAGACAGCAATGAAAAATTGACAAAGGAATATTGGTTTCTTCCTTTTATGAAACAATATAAACAACGTACACACGTCATCGAAGTGAAAGATTTAAATGTAAAAGAAATTCTTCATCATTTTCGTTTATTAGAACGTGCGACTAAAAACTAAAACATGATACCGCCAATACAAGATTTGTTGATTACGGAATCGGAAAGTGTGCGCGCTGCGATTCAAGTCATTGATAAAAATGCACAAGGTGTTTGTTTTGTAGTTAATGCAAAAAAAATCCTCGTCGGCATACTTACTGATGGAGATGTCCGTCGTGCTTTTCTTCAAGGTAAACACTTAGATAGCCCTTTACATGAAGTCATGCAGCGAGCATTTACCGCGCTACATGTAGATACTCCTCAAGATGAAATTCTTCGAAAATTAAATGATAAAATTCGACATATTCCTTTAGTGGATGATGAAAATATACCGGTTGATTTTGCTTGTACTCGAAAACTTCGGCGCATTCCAATTATGGAACCTTTACTCGCAGGAAATGAACTCAATTATGTAACGGATTGCATAAAAACCAATTGGATTTCTTCGCAAGGAAAATATGTCAAAGGCTTTGAAAAAATCATGGCCGACTTTCATGATTGTCCTTATGCGCTTGCCGTAAGTAACGGAACCGTTGCTTTGCACTTAGCTTTAATTGCTTTAGGTATTGGCCCAGGAGATGAAGTCATTGTGCCTGATTTAACGTTTGCCGCATCAATCAATAGCATCGTGCATGCAGGAGCAACGCCCGTTATTGTAGACATTAAATCCAATGATTGGAATATCGATCCTTTGGCTTTGGAAGCAGCAATTACGCCAAAGACAAAAGCCATTATGCCTGTCCATCTTTATGGCTATGCTTGCGATATGGAACCCATTTTGGCCATTGCTAAAAAACATCAACTCTACGTGGTAGAGGATAATGCTGAAGCTTTAGGAAGTACCTATAATGGACAACTTACAGGAACCTTCGGAGAAGTAGCCACCTATAGTTTTTTTGGAAATAAAACAGTAACTACTGGAGAAGGAGGACTCGTTCTTTTTAAAGAAAAAGCGCATTATGAAAAAGCAGTGATCATGCGCGATCATGGGATGTCAAGAACCAAAAAGTATTGGCATGATTTCATTGGGTATAATTATAGAATGACCAATTTGCAAGCAGCTATTGGCCTTGCTCAAATGGAACGCATTGATGAAATTTTAAAAATGAAATTATCAATGGCCGCTTTTTATAATGAAAATTTAAAGGATATCGATTCTATTGAATTACCTCCTGAAACAAAAGATCGAGTCAATACGCATTGGCTTTATACCATTCTTCTGAAAGAAGATGCAGGCATAGATCGTGACCAATTGATACAAAAATTATTGCAAAATGGAATAGAAGCCAGACCTGTCTTTTTCCCGTTACATGTCATGCCGCCATACCAATCGTTTGCAAATGGAAGTTTTCCTAACACCAACCGAGTGTCGAAACAAGGATTAAGTTTACCTTCTTTTGTACATTTGAAAAAAGAAGATCAACAGGCTATTTGTGATGCTTTACGATCTATTCTTGGTGTTCAACGTTTAATGGAAACGAAATGAAAACACTTTTTTTAATTCCTGCAAGAGGAGGCTCTAAAGGTATTCCTGGGAAAGCGATAAAAAAACTGGGAGGTAAACCATTGATTTGGTACACGCTCGAATTAGCTAAAGCATTAGCTCATGAGGAAGATATTTGTGTGAGTACTGATGATCAAAAAATTGTAGATTCAGTAATTGCCTTTGGTTTGAATGTGCCTTTTATTCGACCAGCCCATTTAGCCACAGACGAAGCAGGAATGCAAGGCGTGATGAAGCATGCTTTAAATCATTATGCCGAAAAAGGAATTCTTTATGATCGATTAGTTTTATTACAACCCACTTCTCCTTTTCGAACCTTAAGGCAAGTAAAAGAAGCAATGGATTTATATACCCCTGATTTAGATATGGTGGTATCTGTAAAAGAGACAGAAGTCAACCCTTATTATTTACACTACGTGGAAAATGAAAATGGGAAAATAGAGAAATTATTGCAAGGAGATTTTACCACTCGTCAATCCGTTCCAACGGTTTATGAATTAAATGGCGCTATCTATGTGATTCGCCCAGATGCTATTCAGAAGATGCCGAGATCTGCTTTTCAACAAGTTAAAAAATATGAAATGGATGCTTTACGTTCATTAGATTTGGACACGCCACTCGATTGGGATTTTGCGGAAATGCTAATCAAAAAAAATAGACTCAACGATTAATGAAGCGTGGAGAAATATATGAACAAATTTTATACATGGGATTTGCGGGTTACCTAGAGGTTGCTGCTCCAGAAGTGCGAAAGATTTTTACCGCTTCTTCTTCCTTTGGTAAAATAATTAAAATCATAATCCGCCCCTTTGCTTTGTTGTTTAAAGCGATTACTCACTTTTTTATTTCTTTTGGTAAATCTAATTCAGCTACGCTACGCGATCAGTTGGTGCTTTTTTCATTGAGTAAAAATAATAGAGATTCATTGCGATTTGTAAAAGCCCAAAAACCATCCGCGATTTTTTTAGTAACTAAAAATGAATGGAAAGAAAAGAATGATGTCCTTTGGAAATACGAAATGATTACCTTTTTAAATCTATGGCGCTTCCCTTTTTTATGTTATCATTTTTATAAAAAATATGGAACGAAAGTTTTTGCTTATGCCGATTATTTATTTCGAGCAACAGGTCTTTTTGAAGCGAGTTTGTTTTTGTTGAAAAGAAATAGACCAAAAGCAATGGTTTTTTCCAATGATCATTCTCCGAGAGCAAGGGCATTATTGTTGGCAGCAAAGGAGTTGGGTATTCCTACGGTTTATATTCAGCATGCAAGTGTCCATCGATTTTTTCCCCCTTTAATTTTTGATTTAAATTTACTTGAAGGACAAGACACCAAAGACAAATATTTAGCGATTGGCCCGATCACTGGAAAAGTGGAATTTGTAGGAATGCAAAAGTTTGATGCGTACATTGATAAACGTAATACGGCAACTCAAGTGAAGCGCATTGGCATTTGTACCAACCGAATGGATGAGCCCAAAGCTGTGGCTCAATTTGTAGATGCTTTGGTTGATCGTTTTCCTAAATTACAATTTACCTTACGACCACATCCTGCCGATGATCGTATGTTTCCGATAAAGAGAAAGGTGCAAAGATCTAATGGGAAAGAAGAAACGGCCTTTGAGTTTTTATTGAATCAAGATTTAATTATTGCAGGAAACACTTCTATTCATCTAGAAGCTACGTTAATGAATTTAGTCAGTTTGTATTATGAATATACTCCACAAGAAAAAACGCTATCTGATATTTATGGCTATTGTAAAAATGGATTAACTACACATTATCCAACTATTGAATCTTTAAGTAAACAAATAGAAAAGGAAGCGCAAAACAAAACGAATGTAGTAGGAAATGCTACGTATTATAATGCCTTGGCAGGAACAAAAGATGAAGGAAAAAGTACGATATTAGCGATGGAGTATATTACTGGTTTTTTAGAAAAAATAACTAATTAATTTGTTGAAACCGAATAAGCATGACTTCGAAAAATACTACTTTGCGTCCTTCTATTTCCATTATTACGGTGACCTATAATGCAGGAGATTTATTTTCTTTAACGGCAGAGAGTGTTATTGCACAAGACTATTCGAATATAGAATATGTAGTTGTTGATGGAGGGTCGGAAGATGGTACGGTTGATCTCATAAAAGATTATGCGATTCATATTGATCAATGGGTTTCAGAACCAGATAAGGGATTATATGATGCCATGAATAAAGGATTAAAAATGGCCAAAGGAGATTTTGTGTTGTTTTTAAATGCTGGAGATATATTACATAAATCGAATACTTTGACTAAGGTATTTAATCATTATGAATCTACCTGTGATGTATTGTATGGGGAAGTGATGTTAGTAGATGAAAATCGAAAACCTTTAGGTACACGATCAGAATTAAGTACTCAAAAATTACCTGCTCAGTTAACTTGGTCAAGCTTGCGGAGTGGTATGGTTGTTTCTCATCAAGCATTTATTCCGAGAAAAACATTGGCGCCAAATTATATAGAAGATAACCTATGTGCAGATATTGATTGGGTGATTCATTGTTTGAAAAAGAGTAGAAAAAACATCCATAGTCAAACCATTATTTCTGATTATTTAATGGGTGGTTTATCTAAGAAACGTCATCAACAATCCATGAAAGATCGTTATCAAGTATTGAAAAAACATTACGGGGCATGGTCCAATTTTTGGACACATGTGGGTATTATTTTTCGCGCAATAATTTTTAAAATAAAACGAAGAGGCAAAGACTCATATTAGTTGCTATGCTCTGGGCTGAACTTGTCTTTTACTTCTTCATAAACCATTCGAATACCTTCAGCTAATTCTATCTTAGCTTCCCAGCCTACCGATTTAAGTTTACTTACATCCAATAGTTTTCTAGGTGTTCCATCTGGTTTTGATCGGTCATAAACGAGTTCTCCTTCAAAGCCTACGGTGTCTTTTATGGTAGAAGCGAGTTGAGCAATCGTCACATCTTTACCTGTACCAATATTGATTAAATCCGATTGGTTATAATTTAACATAAGAAAATAACAAGCATCGGCTAAATCATCGACATGCAAAAATTCACGCATGGGTGTACCTGTTCCCCATATGCTTACTTGATCTACTCCATTCACTTTAGCTTCATGAAATTTTCGAAGTAAAGCAGGAAGGACATGAGAATTTTTTAGATCGTAATTGTCATTTGGTCCATATAAATTGGTAGGCATTACAGAAATGAAATTACAACCATATTGATCTCTATAAGCTTCGCACATTTTAATGCCCGCTATCTTTGCAATAGCATAAGGCTCATTGGTTTTTTCTAAAAAATCAGACAATAAATAATCTTCTTTTAGTGGTTGTGCAGCCAATTTGGGATAAATGCATGAGGAGCCAAGAAATAATAATTTTTTAACGCCATTTACATAAGAAGCATGAATGACATTATTTTGAATCATTAGATTTTTATAAATAAATTCACCACGGTAAGTGTTGTTGGCTAAAATACCACCCACTTTAGCTGCCGCCAGAAAAACATAGTCTGGTTTTTCTTCTTCAAAAAAACGATTAACTGCTGCTTGGTCAGTAAGGTCAACCTCACTAGAAGTACGTTGAATAAACTGAGTGTAACCCGCTTTTTCCAATCGACGACGTAATGCAGAACCTACCATTCCACGATGTCCAGCAATGTATATTTTAGCATTTTTTTCCATGCGAAGTATTTATTTGTTGAATTCGGGTGTAAATATACACAATTGTCTTGGATTTAATGGACTATCCTATAGATTTGCCCCAAAGAATAATTCCTTGTAAGGTTTATTATCATTCTAGCTTTCCGTATCTTGCAGTTGAATTTATAAGGGAGATCCTATGGCTATTAACGTACCAGAAACGAATAGAAAACGCATTGTAATTGTAGGCGCAGGTTTTGCAGGTTTAATCCTTGCAAGAAAATTAACGCGACTCGAATATCAAGTGGTATTGGTAGATAAAAATAATTATCATCAATTTCAGCCTTTGTTTTATCAAGTGGCTATGGCAGGTTTAGAACCAAGTTCTATTTCTTTCCCACTTCGAAAAGTTTTCCAACGAAAAAAAAATATCCATATTCGAATTACGGAAGTGACTTCTGTAGACACCAAAAACCAAAAAGTATTTACACCTTTAGGTTTTATCAATTATGATTATTTGGTTTTATCATTAGGCGCGGATACTAACTTTTTTGGCAATGAGCATATTGCTAAAAACTGTATTCCAATGAAGTCCGTGTCTGAAGCTTTATTTTTACGAAATTCTATTTTGGATCATTATGAAAAAGCATTAACCACGCGAGATTTTGATCAACGTCAAAGCTATGTTGATATTGTTATTGTCGGTGGTGGACCAACAGGTGTAGAAGTAGCTGGGGCATTAGCAGAAATGCGAAACTATGTATTGCCTAAAGATTATCCAGAGTTAGATCATAAGGAAATGGATATTTATCTAGTCCAAAGTGGCGATCGTTTATTGCCTGGAATGTCTGAACAAGCTTCTGCGAAAGCGCGTAAATTTTTAGAACAATTGGGCGTGATTGTAAAAACGGAAACTCGGGTTACGGGTTTCGATGGCGACTTTGCTTATACCAATACCGATGAAAAAATTCAAACTAAAAAAGTAATTTGGGCCGCGGGAATTAAAGGCAATTTAATTGACGGTTTACCCGAAGAGGTGATCGCAAGAGGTAGTCGAATTTCCGTCAATGAATTTAATCAAATTAAAGGAATAGAAAATGTTTATGCTATTGGTGATTTGGCAAGTATGGTATCAGAAAAGAATCCATATGGGCATCCTCAGGTAGCACAAGTAGCATTGCAACAAGGAAAGAATTTGGCCTATAATTTTAAGATGAAATTAAAGGGAAAACCATTGCGATCTTTTAAGTATAATGATAAAGGATCGATGGCGACTATTGGCCGACATCGAGCAGTAGTGGATTTGCCTAGATTCCGATTTCAAGGTTTTTTCGCTTGGTTTGTTTGGATGTTTATCCACTTAGTTTCGCTCATTGGATTTAAAAATAAATTGATCGTTTTTCTAAATTGGTTTTGGAATTATTTTACTTACGATCAATCCTTACGTTTAATTATAAAACCTTCTCATAAACGACTTTCAGAAAAGGAAGTGACGAAAGACGAGGAGATTATTTTAAAAAAATAAAAAATGAACTTTACGAATCTTTTAACCACATTTGAAAATGGTATTTTATTGGTCACCATTAATCGAGAAAAGGCATTGAATGCTTTAAACCAACAAACCATTTCAGAGTTAATTAAATTATTTACAGAAGATGCGCTTATGCTCCAAGGGCTAAAAGGAGTAATCATTACTGGTGCAGGAGAAAAGGCTTTTGTAGCAGGAGCAGACATTAAAGAGTTTAGTAAACTTGATGCAGAATCTGGAAAAATATTTGCCCGAAGAGGACATGAAGCTTTTAACTTAATCGAAAACTTTGATAAGCCTGTGATTGCCGCAGTCAATGGCTTTGCCTTAGGTGGAGGATGTGAATTGGCAATGGCTTGTCATATGCGTGTAGCAGGAGAAAAAGCTCGTTTTGGACAACCCGAGGTAAACCTTGGAATCATTGCAGGTTATGGAGGAACTCAACGATTGACACGTTATGTCGGCAAAGCAAAATCAATGGAATTACACTTGACTGCGGATATGATTAAAGCCGATGAAGCACTTCGTTTGGGCTTGGTAAATCATGTGGTGCCTGTAGGCGAAGAAGTAACTAAAGCGAAAGAGATTTTGGCCAAAGTAGCCACTAAAGGACCCGTAGCTATTGCTAAAGCTATTGAATGTATCAACGCTTATTATAAGAAAAATGTCAATGGCTTTGATTTAGAAATTGAATCTTTCGGAGATTGTATTGATACCGAAGATGCTAAAGAAGGAGCCACTGCTTTTGTAGAAAAAAGAGCAGCTAATTTTAAAGGAAGATAAAATGCAAAAAATACTAATTGCTATATTTTTTCTTTCTTTTATTATTCAAGGTTGTAGTCAAGAGCAAGAGCAGAAGTATACTTTTGGTAGTTTTAAAATCGAATTTGATGCTAAATCGGGTTTTGAACCGACGGAGATAATAGAAGAGAATAAAGTCGATTTTGAGACTTTAGATCCAGAGGTTAAAACGCAGGTACTGACTACAATAAATAAAATTGAAGGCGCCTACAGAGGACGAATTAAAATAAGCAATAAATTGGATCGGAATGTATATCCTGATGCAAGTAAATTGCTAGTTGATATTTCTGGACCATATGAAAAAGTCTATGCGAAAACATCGACCAAAAGAGAAGCGTATCAAGCGAATTCTCCTTGGGTAGATGATGTGTATTATTATAATTTTAGCTCTACAGATACTGCTGGTTTGTATAGGTGTGAGTACTCAATCACTGGCAAGTTTGATCAACAAAAGAAAAAGTATGTAGATGAAGCAGAAAGCCTCGTCGTTAATTCAAAATTATTGAATGACTGTCTGAATGTAGACGGTATGAAATGCCAATGGGAGGGTTTTGAAGCGCAAGGAGATTCGATCTTATATAGAGAAAAACCAACCCAAAAAGAATGGTGGTATTTTGAGAATGGATTACTTCAGAAAAAGCATTCGATCTTTTATACTTGGGAAACAAGAAATGCTAAAGAGAAAGAAGTTCAATCTGATTTATGGCATCATTATACATATGACCAAAATAGCCAGTTGATTCTTACCACAGAGTCAGGGATCAATAGTGGGAAAGAAATAGAACCTAAGCCATACCCTGCATTTTTTAATGCCCAAGGTTTTAATGTCTACAAAAGCCTTGTCGTTGATTTTTATAAAAGGAAGGAAGGCGAACTGGTTGCATTAATAAAATCAAAAAATGGATTAACAAAAGAGATCGTTTTTGATCAAAAGTATAACTGGATACGAATCTATAAAGCAGGCGAAAAACCAAGTTCAATCCGTAGACATATTGTTTATAAAGAAGAATAAAAAAAAGCTTACAGAATTTTTCTGTAAGCTTTTTTTATAGTTTAATTTATCTTTAATGTTGCACCATAATTTTTCGACTTACGCTATATTCATCAAATCGGATAGCGACAAAATGAAGTCCAGAAGCCAAGCCAAAAATATCTAAATTTAATTGTTGTAATCCTTCGGTTAAAGGTCTAGTAAATGATTTTACTAATTGTCCTGCGGAGTTAAACAATTGAATATTCGCCGTACTTTCTGTACTTGGATTATCAATAAAAACATTAAATTTATCTTTAACCACATTGGGCTGAATAAACACAGAACCTGCTTCTGAAAGCGGTAGAGAAACCGTTACGATATTCGAGTATCTAAAACTTTGATCAAGATCTACCATTTTTAATCGATAATAATAAGCTGTATTAAATTGAGCAGGCGCATCTTTATAGGTATAGACTTTTTCAGTACTGGTTTCTCCTTGTGCATCCATCCAATGAATACCTTCAAATCGTAGACCATCCGTAGAGCGTTCAATTAAAAAGCCATTAAAGTCTTCTTCATTAGCAGTCACCCATTCTAAAGCCACTTGATCATTTTGAATATGTCCTTTGAAGGATAATAAATCTAAAGGTAAAGTACCTCCAATTAGCGTAACAGAGTTTGCAGGCATTGTAGAAAAATGGGCACCGGTATCAGGAATACCTTGATTGTCTGCGCCTGAAGTTCCAATAACAAAAGGAGCGGTTTCTAAATAGTTTTTAATGTCTTCAGCATAGGTCGCTGCTCTTTCGGTGAGCGTGTTGATGCCTCCAGGAAACACTTCGAAAATGATGTCTACTTCTACGCCAGAGGCAATGGCTTCAGATACGGCAGAAGAAAATCCTTGCCAATCATTAGGATTATTTCCACCAAACCCTGGACCTGTTAATGGATTGAAAGCAAAACTCCAACCCGGTAAAGGATTATAACTATTTGCATAAACAATAGTGGCTGTAGTTACTTGTCCGTATGTTGCAGGAAGATTAAGTGCACATGCACAATAATCACCTGGTGTTCCTCCATAGGTAGTATAATCTTCAATAATTACTTCTACAATAGAAAATGGATCATTAATATCTGTATCAATAACAAGGACATCAGGCGGATTGGTTGGTATTTCTAAACAGGCTTTTGCAAATTGAAAAGAAAGAAGAATAAAACTAAGGGTAAAGAGTGTAGATTTTTTAATCATAACTTTGGATTTAGGAATAAATAATAAAAATCGAGGGGAACGATTTCCTTGCAAGTTTTGATTTTGAGGTGGGGTAAATGTACATATATTTTTTTAATATAAAAAAGCCAGTTTATCTAAAATAGATAAACTGGCTTTTAATTATTTTAATAGGCAACCTCTTAATTATTCAAACGGATTGGAGAAAGCAGGATTGTTTAAAAATGTAGTATCCGTTAAGGTGTGTAGAAAGGCTAAAATTTCTTGCTTTTGTATATCCGTCAAACCTAAAGGAAGAATCAAGGGATCAGGTTCTACTCCTGGATTGTAGGTTCCATGACCTCCAGCATTATAATGATCAATAACTTCTTCTAAGGTTTGGAATCGGCCATCGTGCATGTAGGGAGCCGTAAGTGCGATATTCCTTAAAGTAGGAATTTTAAATTTTCCATTATCAAATTGATTTCCTGTAACTTCTCCTCTTCCTAGATCAGGAAAGCTGTTGATGTTTGGTGGATTGTCTAAACCATTATTTCTATAATTTTGAAAATTGATGGTAAACATTGGCTTGTTATGGCAATGCCCACATTCTGCATCTGGAAGAAAACCTGTCGCTAAATCAAAGAACATATCATGTCCATTTTGTTCGTCATCTTCAAAAAAGTCTAGGTTTCTATACACAATATCATCGTATCTAGAATTGGAACTGACCAATGCTCGTTGAAATTGACTCAAGGCTTTGGCTACTAAATCTCTAGTGATTAAACTTTTGTCTGTAATGCCAAAAGCAGCTCTAAACATGGCAGGATAGTCCGCATGTCTACTTAATTTACATTCTACATTTTCCCAAGTATCGTGTAGCTCAACGGGATCTTCTACGGGAAGCAAGGCTTGTTCTTCTATGGTGTTGGATCGACCATCCCAAAACATTCCTCCGATATTATAGCCGATGTTGATTAAAGCCATGGCATGACGTTTTCCTTCAATTCCGTCAATACCCACACTTAAGGCATTAATATCTGAAAATCCGTCGCTTTGGTTGTGGCAACTAAAACAACTCATCGTGCTATCTGCAGAGAGAATGGGATCATAAAATAAATGACGGCCAAGTTCAATTCCTTCTTCTGTAAGTGGATTATCTGGCGGAATAGGCATCATCGGAAACCCAGGAGGTATATCTAAATTATAATCTGTTGGATTATATTCGATGTCTGTTAAATCGCCAATAACTGGAAGACATAGGTCTGGTTCGGGGGTATTCTTTTTACAAGAGCCCACAAACATCAAAAGACCGAGCGTACAAAGGATTAATAATTTTTTCATAGGAATTATTCTAATCGTAAAGCAGTATCAAAATTATCCATAATAAATACTGCGGTTTCTACTGCCGCACTATCTAAAGGAGAAGAATGACTAATACCTAAATCAATGGAATTTCCACCATCTGATAATAAATCAAGTACATCGACTACCATAGAAATTGGAGTATGTGTACCACTCTTTGTGGTAATAGTCGTACTAATTGATTTTTCTCTATACATAATATCATTCCCAGTATGATAAACGATATTATTTTCAAATTCCCCATTCCCATCTTCGTCCGATCGACCTTCTACTTTGGCGAAAATATAACTGTTCCAAGCAGACCAATGATTGACTGATCGACCTAAAGGATGTGTAGCTAAATAGTCTTCAGGCACGGTAGCATTTAACGTTGGAGAAACACCAATACCAAATCGAATTTCATCATAGGTGTCATCTGGGATATTTGCAATTTCAATATATTCTCCTGCTTTAGCGGAGCATTCTTCGTTGTGCGAAACACTAAAATCTAAAAGACCTACATCAAGTATAGGTGTTTCTACCCCATTTTTTACTAAACGCACATCGGAGATATAAAATTCGAGTTGGGAAATACGTAATTTATTTCCATTCGAATAGGTATACTCGTTATTTAAAATTAAAGGTTCACCATTGAACAAACCCTTAAAGATTAAGGTAATTCCTGGGGTTTCAGGTATGGGGCATTCCTTTTTGTCTTTTTTACAACTTGCAAAAAATAAACAGCAAATTAAAAGACATAAACTCCATTGTTTCATAATATCTATTTTGGGTAAAACTAAAAATACAATTTTTCTAAAACTATTTGGTCAAGGCAAAACCATTTAATGTACAGAAAAAGCATCAAGTAAGTTGCTTTGCAAAGTATTAACAAGCGAAAGGCTATCTTGGTTGACTAAATCGACATTTTCAAATAATTTTAAATAATCAATGTCAATACCGACTTCTACACTAAACGTTTTTGTTACTTCTACAGGATAATCCAATTCAACTAATATTCGATTGGTAAAACCGCTTGTACTAAACGTCGTTTGTAAGGTGTCTGTCCCTTGAAAATAAGTGACTTCCATTTTACTATTTCGATAACCTTCAGCAGCGTTAATATACATCGAGTCGGATTGGATACTTAATGGATGACTCGTACTTTCAATCTTTGTTGGATCGTTGAGATGAGCTAAAGAATCCAAGCCAATATAAAATCGAATTTTAGTAAAGCTTCCTTCTGTAAATAATTTTCCTGTCCCGTAGAGTCGTTGATTGAAATCTGTCAAATTATAATTGCGTTCTACGTAAGTAGTCTCGTCTGGTAGATACAATGCGAGGCTATCTGAAGAACCGACTTCTGTGCCATTAGTACGGACTAAATGAAGTTGACTAATATAAATAGGTGCATTGGTGAGTTGAAAAAGAGTACCTGCTTGATCTACATAATTGGTCGTCTCTACAAACTCTTCGGTACCTGCCATATGATACAACCGAAGATTAAGTAATGGAAATTCACAGCAGCAATTTTTATCGGCACTAGGAGTAAAATTGGTTGCACGGGCATCTAGGCACCCCTCTTCTCGTTCGCAGCCCATTAGACTAAAAGATAAGAGCGTCATGCCAAAGCAATAGGTGAATATTTTAATTAGATCTTTCATTATAACAAATGTAAATTAAACCATCAAAAATCATGCAAGTATTGAAGTAGAATATGGAACCTGTTTGAAAAGTATCTTTCTTCTCCTTGGTATAGTTGGGAAAGACCAAAGCGATTCGACTTGACGAATCCGCTTTTATCATCGATTTATAACGTATGATTTAAATCAACTTCTTCCTTTTAAGAGAAAAGATTTTTTTTTTCGAAGAAATAAAAGAAAATTGCTGAAAATAGGTTACTAATCTTGTACTTTCCGTTATTAAAACGTTAAGGAATACGAAAACGTTAGACAAAGAGATAACTTCCTTTATTTTAGAGGATGAAGAAGCCTACTTTCTTCTACACATAAGTACCAGAACAAAAACTAAATGACACTATGAATAGCAAATGGATTGTACTTATCATTGTTTTACTTCTAGGAAGTAGTCTTGGGTATTACTTTTACACTCAAGGTGTTGATGAAGATGCTCAACAAGAAATCAAAACGGTGGTGAATAAAGGTGATTTTCAAGTCATGGTTTTGGCCACAGGCGAATTGCAGGCGAAACGCTCAGAAAAGATTCTTGGTCCACAAGGAATGCGCTCAGCAGGTATCTTTCAAACCAATATTCAAGATATTGTTCCCGAAGGCACCATTGTAACCGAAGGCGGATTTGTAGCGACTCTAGATCGGACGGAAGTGGGGAATAAAATGAAAACCGTAGGGAATGATATTGAAAAATCGGAATCTCAATTATTGCAGACCAAATTGGATACGGCTATTGAAATGCGTCAATTGCGTGATCAATTGGTCAACCTTAAATTTTCTATTGAGGAAAAGAAATTGGAAGTCCAACAGAATGTATATGAACCACCAGCGGTACAACGACAAACTCAAATCGCTTTAGAAAAAATTCAGCGCGATCTATTACAAGCCAAAGAAAATTATTCGTTGAAAAAAGAACAAGCTGAAGCAAGGGTACAAGAGTTGATGGCTACCTTAGAACAACATACCGATAATTTAGACAATCTTACCAAACTAAGTCAAGGCTTTACGGTGAAAGCCCCCAAATCAGGTATGGTCATTTATGATCGTTCATGGAATGGAAAGAAAGGCCCAGGGAGTCGAATTAGTGCGTGGGATCCAGTGGTCGCTCGCCTACCCGATTTAACGGAAATGATTTCATTGACCTATGTAAATGAAGTAGATATTAGTAAGGTTCAGGTAGATCAAGCCGTAACGATTCGAGTAGATGCTTTCCCAGAAAATAGTTATACAGGAAAAATACTTTCTGTAGCTAACATTGGAGAACAACGACCTAATTTTGATGCGAAAGTTTTCGAAGTGAAAATTCAATTATTAGAATCGGATTCTATTCTACGGCCTGCCATGACTACTTCAAATGAAGTGTTGACGCAAACGATAAAAGATCAAATTTTTATTCCTTTAGAATCCTTATTTAGTAATGATAGTTTGCTCTATGTGTTTAAATCTTCAGAAGGAAAAATTACCAAACAAGAAGTCATCACAGGCGTATCGAATGATAATGAAATTATTATTAAACATGGCTTAAATGAAGGAGAGGAGATTTTGATTAGTAGTCCAGAAAACGAAGAACAAATAGAGATTACTTTTTTACCGAAAGAAATACGAGAAGAATACGAACGCAAAAAAAGAGAAGCCGCAGAGCGTAAAAAAGCAGAAGCTTTAGCCCAACAAAAAAAGTTGGAAGAAGCCATGAAAGACATTAAGGTAAAACCAGGAGAAAACTTCACCATCATCAAAAAATAAGCAGAGGCGATCAAATGATACAGCGAATATTATTCAATTTTGGGATTGCTATGGATGCCGTGTTTACGAATAAACTACGTACCCTACTGACGGGACTAGGTATTTTGTTTGGAGTATCTGCGGTGATTGCTATGTTGGCTATTGGAAGTGGAGCAAAACAAGAATTACTTGCTCAACTCAAATTGGTGGGAAGCAATAATATATTGATTAAACCCATGGAACAAGAAGAAGAGGAATCGAATGAGGTTGATGGGCAAGAGAAAAAACGTCCTTTCTCTCCGGGACTTTCATTGGAAGATGTGACCAATATAGAGAAGGTAGTTCCTTCAGTTGAATTAGCAAGTCCAGAAATTATTTTGCCTGTAACGGTTGTACGAAATGGAAAATTGAAGAAGGCGAAATGTGTAGGAATTACCAATGCTTTTTTTGAAATAAATAATTTTAAACTGAGTAAAGGAAATTTGTTTCATGAGGTGCATTTAGAAAATGGCAAACCAGTTTGTATCATTGGAAAGTCGGTACAGAATCAATTTTTTAGTGGCGAAGATCCGATTGGACAAAAGATAAAATGTGGGAATACTTGGTTGACCATTATTGGCGTTTTAGAACAACGAATAGCTTCTAAAAAGAGTCTTTCAAATTTGGGGATTCGAGATTTTAATTCAGATATTTATGTACCCGCAAAGACGACTTTATTACGATTTAAAAATCGATCTTTATTGACATCTAAAAATTTAAAAAGCAGAGGTGGTGGCGGTTTTGTGGTAATCTCTGGCGATGATAATAAATCTTCTGGTCCAGTAGCCAATTATCACCAGTTGGATCGTTTGGTAGTACGGGTAAGTGAGTCTAAATATTTGCAATCTACGGCTGATGTCATTGCCCGAATATTAAAGCGGAGGCATTGGGATGTTTTAGATTTTGAAGTATCTGTTCCAGAGCTTTTGTTGAAACAAGAGCAAGAAGCTCAAAACTTATTTAATTTAGTTTTAGGAGGCATTGCAGGTATTTCTTTGTTGATTGGGGGCATTGGAATTATGAATATTATGTTGGCTTCTGTACTAGAGCGAATAAAAGAAATTGGTCTGCGTCGTTCCTTAGGAGCGACCCAAGGAGATATTGTTCAGCAGTTTCTTTTTGAGGCCATTTTTATTAGTATGGTTGGAGGAATACTTGGAGTCATTCTCGGATTTACTTCTGCCGAATTGATACGATCGGTGTTTAATATTCCGACCTTGGTTACTTGGTGGTCTGTAGCATTGTCATTTGGAGTTGCTGCTTTAACGGGTTTGGTATTTGGTATTTTTCCTGCGGAAAAAGCATCTCGATTGGATCCAATTGTGGCATTAAGAAACGAATAAAAGAAAGCAATAATTATGAAAAAAATATGCCTTGTTTGTCTAGTAATGTGGATTAGTTTAATGGGATTGAATGTCGTTTGTGGACAAAGCAATTCGATGAAGTTAACGATAGAGGAAGTTGTCGGAATGGCACAAGGAAATACCCCAGATATTTTGTTAGCTAAGACGAGATTGAGCAATAGTTATTGGAGATTTCAAGCCTACAAATCTGGATTAAAACCGCAACTTTTATTAAATGGAGATTTGCCTGTGTTGAATCGATCGATTTCTGTGGTTACGCAACCTGATGGTTCGGATGTTTTTGTGAAACGAAGTTTTATGACATCTGCCTTATCTGTTTCGGTAGAGCAAAACATTGGTTTAACAGGAGGGCGTGTTTTTGCTTCTACGGGTTTAGAGCGCATTGATATTTTTTCCAATACAGGAAATAGTTCTTCCTTTTTAACGACCCCGATTCTTATAGGAATTAATCAGCCCATTTTAGGCTTTAATCGTTTTAAATGGGAGAAAGAATTAGAACCTTTGCGATATAAAGAATCAGAACGAAACTATACGGAAGAAGTAGAAGGGAAATCAATTGAAGCGGCAAATTATTTTTTCGATATTTTTATTTCTCAAATCAATTTAAGTGCAGCGGAAAAAGATAAAGCGAATGCAGACACCCTTTATCGAATTTCCAAAGGAAGATATAATGTAGGGAAGATTGCGGAAAATGAATTGTTGCAAATGGAATTAAGTGCAAATCAATCGGAGGTGAATTTGGCAGAAGCAACCTTACAATTACAAAACAGTACCGAAAATTTACGAACCTTTTTAGACTTAGTTTCCAATACCGTTTTTGATTTGGTAGCACCTACTGATATTCCAGAATATGAAATAGACTTAGAGCAAGCCTTGACCAATGCCAGAAATAATAGACAAGTAGAATTGGGTTTTCAACGACGAATGATGGAAGCCGAACAAGAGATTGCACGTACGAAGGCAGAGAGTGGATTTAGTGCGAATCTTTTTGCCACCTTTGGCCTTTCGGGAACCGATAGGAATTTGGCTAAATCTTATGCGAATCCGGTAGATCAGGAACAAGTGCGAGTGGGCTTTCAAATGCCTTTGGCCGATTGGGGAAAAGGAAAGTCAGAGCGAAAGATTGCCGAGTCGAATAAAGAATTAGTTGAGCGATCAATCACTCAAGAACGTCGAGCATTTGAACAAGAAATTCGAATTAAAGTGATGCAATTTGATTTGATAAGAAATCGATTGAGCTTGGCAGAGCGGAGTTATGAAATTGCACAGAAGCGATATGACATTACGCGTAAGCGTTATTTAATAGGCAAGATTGGCGTTACAGAATTGAATATTGCCTTGAGTGAACAAACCAATGCAAGACGTGCCTATATGCAAGCTTTAAGGTCTTTTTGGATTGCACATTATGAAATTCGTTGGATTACTTTATATGATTTTGAAAAAGATCAGGCGGTTCATCATCGAGCGGATTAAGGTTGTTGATTTTTTCGTTTTTAAAATAATAAATTCATTGTTGGTGTGTTTTTTAATAGCTTAATTACCTGATAGTTAGGCCATGTTTTTCGTTTTTTGACCCTTCTTTTTTTCGTTTTTTTTCCAAAAATATAAGGCTGCTAAGTATTAACTTTGCTTTGCACTTAAAAGGCATGTGGTAATAGGACTTAGTTTAATTTGAATAAGTATTGCCACTTTATTTTTCACACCAAAACATGTAACAAATTATGAAAATTTTTATGACCGTATTAACCGTTATTTTTTTAGTGCTTTCTATTGGTATGGGCTATATGCTTATGGAGGTAGATAAGAAAGATGCTGGAAAAATATCGAAAATAGTAGAACAAACAAAAAAGGATGCTGGTGATTTATCAGAATTAGGTATTTCTGTAGATGAGTTTATTGCTAAAGGATTAAAAGAAAAAGGACTTCCATCTGTAAGTACTTTGACTACTGCAAAAACGATTGCTATGGTAGTATGTATTGTGACGCTTATTTGTTTGGTTTTATTCTTTATGAACTCTCCAGCGCTTAAATTTGGGATTGGCTTACTTCTTATCATTGGAATTGTTTCTGTGGTTATGCACCCTGCGATAGACAAAGGAACCCACGGAGGTGTTTCTAATAATATAGGCGCAATGATTCATTCTGGACTTGCTTTTGCAGGCGGCCTTTTTGCTTTGTATGCACAAAAGCTAAAAAATGCTTCAGTTACAAATAACCAATCACTTGACGCTTAAATTAGAAATAGAAACTATTGATAATTTAAATAATTACCTCTAGCGCTTTTTTATTAAAAAATTAAATAAAAACAATGAAAACGATAATTTATAAAATCTTTATTCTTAGTCTTGTTGCTGCTTTCACATTCAATCCTAATACTATGGATGCCCAATTTGGAGGAAAGTTAAAAGATATGGGAAACAAAGCAAAAGACAAATTAACCAAGACAAAAACGAAGGTGGAAGAGCCATCAAGTACTCCCGCACCTGCTTCTACTTCTGAAAGTTCAACGACAGAAGAATCTGAAAGTAAGCCTGCATTTTCAAGCCCTAAAGTGGAAGCACCAAAGGAAATTACCTACTATGAAACGCAGGGGGTAACGAGTCCAATTCATGAAAAATACATGAATCAGATCGTTTTTTCAACAGAAGATTTGTTAATCGGAAAAGAAGATGAATCTAAATTTATAACAGAATTCG
>JAHDCJ010000045.1:20936-28322 GCA_020629935.1 Saprospiraceae bacterium
ACAGAAGATTTGTTAATCGGAAAAGAAGATGAATCTAAATTTATAACAGAATTCGTAGCTGGAGATGTGGTTTATTACCGGGTATATATGGACAATTCAATGCTTAATAATTTAATGAAGCAGTTTCCTACAAAAAAGCACACACATGACTCTACACATGGACGGTACAAATTTGTATTTTCTGTAAATGGAGAAGAAACGTATTCTTATCCATTGAGTGAATCTCTATTTACAAGTGGAGAAAAGAAAAAGATGACCACTTTTAGAGGAGCGCTTAAAGTAGATGATGGTACTCCTTTTATAGGAGTTGATGCATTTGAAAATTTCCTTTTAAAAGGAGGCATAAGTACAGGAACGCAAGATGTTCAAATTGCGATCGTTCCTATGGTTACATATCCTGAAGATTTAGATTGTAAACCTTTTATTGGTACCTTAAAAATGACAGTAAAAGATGGATTCATTGATCCTAAAGATGAATCGATGTGTATGCCAGCACCTAAAATGAATAGTGCCTCATTAAATTCAAAAATCTTAACCGCTTTTGCAGACAAAGGTTGGACCAAAGATCATGCAAAAAAAGCGATTGTTTTGCAAAGAGATTGGGCGATTCGAAAGAATGAATATACAGGCTTAATTTTAGATCGATCCATAGATGCAGGAATTGCATTTGAGCGAGAAGGTAAATGTTATTACCAAGTATTTGCTTTTACCCAAGATTATAATGGTTCGGGTTACCAAGAAAATGCAACCTATTTAAATGGAGTAGGTGATCAAAAACAAATACACTGTGATTGTTTGAAATAGATGAGAACAAATCATTGAAACAAATAACACGTTGTTGAATAGGAAAAAACTATTTGGCAACGTGTTTTTCTATTAGATATAAACGAATAGAATTTGCTCCTGCGATTTTACTTCTGGTCCATAATGGAAGTATAGTGAAATAAAATAATCGACGATTTGCGATATCTTGTAATTCTATTTCGAGTTCTTCTAATAAAGAATGATAATAGTTGAGCTGTTTTTTCTTATCCTTCGTTTTTGATAGTTTGATCAAATATTTTAAAAATAATTTGCCCGCGATATTGCTTTTCAATTCATAGGCAAACAAACGTCGAATACTCTCCCCTTGGTTGATGACCAATGCCTCATTGCCCAACTCAAAGTGAATCAATAATTGCGTAAGGCGAATAGAGAATTTTACATTAGAAAGGTCTCGATTTAAGAAAAAAGGTTGATTTAACTTTTCAGAAAAAAGCGTGGCTGTTTCAAAGTCCCCTTCAGCTATCGCAATTTGAAAATGGTTGAAATAATAATTTAAAGTATAAAGAAATGGGATTTGATTTATCGCAGAGTCAAAAAATAAAATACTTTCTTCTTTTTCCTTTATGGAAGAATTAAAATTATTATTTAAAAGATATTGAAAGGAATTCAAGGTATATTTTGACGCATATATTTTAAGTTGAATTCCTGTAGATTTAGCTTGAATGCTTTTCAATTTTAAATATTCCTTTTCAAAGTCATCTACACGATTTTCATAAAATAAAAAAAGTAAATAATTGAACATCAAGATTTGATAAGTAGAGGTTAAGGTCAGGCTTGGTCGTGTGGTGTGGTTCTCAAATTTCGAAAGTATTTTTAAAATATAATTTTCACTTTGTTGTGGGTCAGTTGGAGCTATGCTTTGGTAAAGATAACTCATCATATCACAATATTGCGTGTACTGATTGATAGAAAACTGGGCTAAAGTATCTTCGTCTAAATGTTGTTCTTTAGTTTTTTGTAAATACTGGATTTCGTCTTCTGTCAATGAAGATAGCCCTTTGTGTAAAAGAAAGTATACTTTAGAATAAGTAACTTCATGCTGCGTTTCCAACTTTAATTTTTCAAATAAATCATTTTGGTTTTTCTCATAGACATTGGCAAGTTTAAAGGTGTGTTTAGGTTTGAGTGATCTTTTCTTATTAAAAAGAAATTTGTTGATGGTTGCTTGCACACTATACATCGTATAAGATTCGGCTAACTTACGACTTTGTTCAAGTACACGAATAGCTTCATTTCTCAATCCTTTTTTATCTAGAAGAGAAGACTTATTAATTAAAGTATTTATTTCTCTAAGGCGATCTTTGGATTTTGTATTATCATGCCAAAAATCAAGAACCAATGTATTTAATTCTGTACAAGTTTTATTTAAATTTCTAAAAAGCTTTTTCCTTTTGATTTTATTTAAAATTAACTCTTCGTCTAATTCAAGATTTGACGATAAAAGTTCAAATAAGAGGAGTGATTTCTTTTTTAGTTTATAGTGAAGATATGCTCTAAAATGGCGAATTTCTTTCTTCTCTAATAGTCCAATGTATTTACGTGTCGTTTGTAAGTATTTCATGTTTTATTTCAGTAGGAGAGTAAAATAATAAAATTATCATACCTCCAATCTATTTCACCCATCTTTTTAAAACGGTATTTATTTTGAATTGAGTTTTATTTCCAAAAGCAGTTTGAAATATTGAAGTTCGAATATATAATATAATATCAGTTATCTAGATCGCAAAAAAAGCTTCAAATTTTATAAAGCAAACTATTTTTTTTAATCAGACATATCTATGACAAAACAAATATTGCGCCTTTAATATGTTGATTATCAGTTGTGTAAGGGGTTTTTTGTTTTGGGCTCCAAATTTTTATACCATCGAGATTTTGTCACTAATTATTGCTGGTTAGGAGCAAAAACAAATGAGCCAAACAATTGGCTTGTATTTCCTTGTTTTTTACTGCTTTATGTATGGATAAAAGTAAGATTCATAATTAGCTGGCGGATAATTACCCTTCATTTTTCATGTCACTTTTTACGCTTTTTTTCGAAACGCTGCGTGTGCTTTGGGCATAATTTAGTGATCGAAACCAAGTACTTAAGATAGGCAAATTAAGAAACACTTGGAATTATTTTTTAACACATCCAAGATAAAAACATGACAATGCGAGCGTTAATTACATTGGCTTTTTTAGCAACTTTCTGGGGCACGCTTTTCGCCCAGCCAAATCCGGCTAAGACCTTGTCGCTAAACAACGGTCTTTATTCATTTCCTGATAACAGCGTTCAACGCTTTATCGATTCCAAAGAAGATTTTCAATTGGCCGCTTTCCAATCGAATACTTATAACGTATTAGTTAAGTTAGATGGTCATATGACTAAATCAGAACTTAACTTATTGAAAGAAGCAGGAATTGAAACTTATAGTTATTTAGGAAATAATACTTATCGAGCAAATATTGACAAATCAATTAGTAAAGATCACCTTCAAGCTTTTGGAATAGAAGAAATAGGGATTGTTCCTTCTTTTGCAAAAGTGGCCAATGCGGTTCAAGAAGCAACTACTGAATTAGTAGATCTTACCATTCGTTTTCAAGATAAAGTAGAAATTAAAACAGTTCTTGATGCTTTAAAAGCTAAAGGAGCAACTAATTTCTATATCGAGTCTGCTGCTTGGGGAATGGTTGATTTTACCTTTCCTACAGCTAAAATTGAAGAATTGGCAGCAATGGCAATGATCGATTATATCCAATTGAATGTAGGCGAAATGCAACCAATGAATTATAATGGAAACGGTTCTATTCGATCGGGTATGATGGGATCTAGTGGTTTTCATAATGCATATAATTTGACAGGTAAAGGAGTTTATATTGGTGTAGGAGATGCAGGAGAAGTGATTGAATCTAATGAAGGAGGACACATTGACCGAAACCCTATGATCGAAAATGAAACGAGTGGAACATTACCAGGTTGGGGATATCATGGAGATCACATTGTTGGATCTATCGCAGGTTTAGGTAACTTAAGCCCTTGGCATAAAGGTGTAGCTCCATTTTCTAGTATCATTACAGAAAAAGCAAGTAGCATTATTAATCGATTTTCTGAATTGTATGATGCTTATGGCATGACAATAACAAATAATTCATACGGCCCAACACCATCTGCTTGTTCAGATTTTGGTGTTTATGATACCAAAAGTCAACAAATTGACGATCAACTATACAATACGACAGATGCACTTCACGTATTTGCGGCAGGTAATAGTGGAAATGATCCATGTGGATATTTAGGATACCGAACAGTACTTCAATCTTATGCCTCATCAAAGAATGCATTGGTGGTTGGAGCAGTTAAACATAAAAGAAGAACCATCGAAACAATCAGTAGTCGAGGACCTGTTCAGGATGGACGAATTAAGCCAGAGATTATGGCACCAGGAACAAATATCCAATCTACTGCTTATGTAAACCAATACTATGCACTTACAGGAACAAGTATGGCTTCTGCCCATGTAACTGGAGGTTTAAGCCTTATTTCTGAAGCATATAAAAATATCCATGGATCAAATATTGATGGTGGATTATTAAAAACAATCGCTCTAAATACGGCTCAAGATAAAGGAAATGTTGGCCCAGATTATCAATATGGTTTTGGAGTGATGAATGTTAGAGAAGCGGTAGAAGCCGTAAAAGCAGAAAATTATATTATTGATGAAATCGCAGATGGACAATCGAATACTCATACACTTTCTGTACCTGCGGGAGCAGAAGAAGTACGCGTGATGTTATACTGGGTAGATAAGCCTGGAGATCCTGCGGCGTCTGTAGCGTTAACTAATGATTTAGATTTAACCGTAAGTAAAGGAGCTACAAGCTATCAACCTTGGGTTTTAGATCACTTAGCCACCAATGTAACAAAAGAAGCAGTAAGAGGAACCGATCGATTAAATAATGTGGAGCAAGTAACATTTGTTCCTAATGAATCAGGTGACTTTACGATTACTGTAAACGGTTTTGATATTCCTTTTGGTCCACAACGATACTATATCTCTTATGAGGTAAAAAGTCCTTCTATTTGTATGACTTTCCCTTATGGAGGTGAAGTGACTCAAAGCAATAGTGTAGAGGTTCTACGATGGGATGCTTTTGGAATAGTAAAAGATGAAGTTACTATGCATTATTCAATAGATGCAGGAAATAGTTGGACTGAAGTTCCTGCTAATAAAACGTTTAGTGATGAAGAACAATGGAATTTGTTGACATTACCAAATGTAAATACTTCTAAAGCATTAATGAAGATTAATATTGATGGAACGGAGGTAAGTGATATGAGTGATGCCTTTTTTACTATCGCTGGTATTCCTACTAATTTATCTACCACTACTTCTTGTAATGGCACGGTAAAACTTAATTGGGATAAAATTGCAGACGTAGAAGCATATGAAGTGATGCAACTAGATACTACAATGAAAGTAGTAAAAACAACGACAAAAAATGCTGCCGTAATTACAGGATTAAGTGCAGGAAAAGAATATTGGTTTACCGTGAGAGCTAAATTAACAGACGGAGGAGTAGGCCGCCCTGCAACAGCAATTAATCAAACAGTTTCAGCTTCGCCTTGTATTTCAGGAAATGACATCGCTGTAGAAGCTATAACTTCTCCATCAACAGATGGAAGAGCAAATACAAGCTTAAGCAAAACGGCAACTGAAAAAATTACCATTCAACTAGTTAATTTAGGGTTTGAACCTGTTTCTAATTTCCCAGTATCTTATCAAATTAATGGAGGAACTGTAGTTACTGAAACATATACTGGTACACTTAAAGCAGGAGAATGTAAAGAATTTGGTTTTGCAACAAGAGCTAATCTTTTAGCAGCAAATACATATACTATTGATGCATGGACAGCACTTACTAATGATGTCAATACTACCAATGATCATGCAGAGAAAAATGCAGTGATTCGACAAATAGAAAATAACCCTGTACAACTTCCAATTACTATGACTTTTGAAGAAGCAGGAAGTGAATATGCTACAGAAAATAAAATGGGATTCGCAGGAATCGATCCTTTAGATGTAAGTACGACCGCAGAAAACGGACGATTCCGTTTGGCTGCTGGAAATGGATTTACAGATGGAAACCGGGCAATGACAATGGACGCTGCATTTAATGACAATAAAGTGCTTAACGAAATGATCCTCACGTACAATATGTCAAACGAAAATTCTGGTGTACTATTCTTTGATTTTCATTTTATGCACCACGGTCAAGAAGCCGATGCGGACAATGGCGTTTATTTAAGAGGTAATGATACAAGTCCATGGATTAAAATTTATGACCTAGATGCTAACCAAGGTGCTCCTGGCGTTTATGCTGGATTAGAAGACCCAATTGATTTGGTTTCAGAATTGAACCTTGCAGGACAAACACTAAGCGCTAGTACACAAATTAAATTTGTTCAAGCTGGTTTTTCTAATGCAATTGATCCTGGAAAAGGAGATGGTTATACATTTGATAATATTCGAATTTCTTCTTCGGCTTTACCTGTAGAATTAGTTTCATTCCATGCAGTAGCAGTAGACAATAAAGATGCATTGCTTACATGGGTTACCGCTACAGAAGTTGAAAATAAAGGATTTGAAATTCAAGTAGCAGTAAATGATGAAGACTTCTTAAATGAAGTATTCAAGCCAATTAGTTATATTGAAGGAGCAGGTAATAGTACCAATACCATTGAGTATAGCTTTAAAGATATTGGGGTAAATTATGCTACCACTCGATATTACCGATTAAAGCAAATTGACTTTGATGGTACGGTTTCTTATTCTAATGTGGAAGCAGTTAAATTTACAAAAGAAGGAATGTATTCATTCTCTGTATTTCCAAATCCTGTAGTAGAAGATATTATTATAGAAATCGATAATAATGGATTAGAAACAGTCGAATTAAATATTTCAGATCTTTCTGGAAAAATAATCAAAAATTATCAATTGAACATTCCCGAAAGTGGATTGTATAGAGAAACCATTTCACTAGGACATGAACTCAATGATGGTGTTTATATTGTAAGTCTTACCTCAGGTGATTACAAACAAACTAAAAAAATTATTAAATCCTCAGGGAAATAAAAAATATTTCGTGTTCTTATTTATCTGGAGCGCTCTTACTGAAAAGTAAGGGCGTTTTTTTTACATCATACTTTTCTATCTATTAGAAATGAACAAAATGGAATCATTTAAATGGCTATTGACAAAATAAATTTGTTATATTTTATATACATTAGCACAGTTTTTGATCTTTTTAAGTGAACTGATGTTTAACTGACGAAAGAAGGACATCATTTTTTAGAATAAAAAAAGAAAAATATGAAATATTGGATTAAAATATGTTGGATTCTAGCTATCCTTAGTTTGGGTTATGCCTCTAATACTTTTGCTCAAGAGGAGGAAGAAGTTGAGATTGAAGAAATGGAAGATATTGATGAAGCTATGGGCGCTGATGAATATCGCCAAAAAGGTTTTCAACTACAACGAATATTTACTGGAGGAACAGTAGGATTGAATTTTGGAAATG
>JAHDCJ010000045.1:28422-38397 GCA_020629935.1 Saprospiraceae bacterium
TTTCAACTACAACGAATATTTACTGGAGGAACAGTAGGATTGAATTTTGGAAATGCTTTATATATTCAGATTGCACCCCAATTGGGATACCGAGTTACGGACCATTTACATGTGGGTGGAAGTATTTCTTATAGTGTACAAAGCCAACGTATTTCGCCTGGAGTTAGCGCAAGTCAAAATGTCTTAGGTGGAGGCGTATTCGCTCGATATATGCTCATTAATTTTAATGGGTTTAAAAATAATTATGGCAAAGAAACGGGTCTGCCAATGTCGGGGCTTTATGCTACGGCGGGGTATGAACGTAGCCGCTATAAAGATAATTTTAATAATATCGAAGAAAAAATCAATACGAATGCATTATACTTGGGTGGAGGATATACCTCTAACTTTTATAGAGGATTTGGGTATTATGTAGAATTAACATACGATGTGTTGTATGATGAATTTACCTCATTCACTCCTTGGCCTATTGTTCCTAAAGCAGGTATTTACTTCGGTTTCTAATATCGTTGTATAAAAAATAATCCGTAATAAGATCTCATGTCCTATTTAAAAAGCGTACAGTATATGCGCTTTTAAATAGGACATCTTAGTCTAAATTGTAATTTAAATGTCATTAGGCTTTGAAGAAAAGAGATTTATTGGTAAATTTATAGTCAAATAGTTTGGGTTAGGAGAGCAGGAATAATCCTGTTAAAGCTCGTTCCGCTTGCGGAATGGGCTTTTTTTATTATTTTTAAACGACTTATGTATTTTTTTTTTAATAAACTATCAAAATAAATTATAAGCTATGAATCGACTAATATGTATTTTCATTCTTGCATTTAGCTTGATCGTCAATGTGGGTTTTGGACAAACAGGGAATGTAGGTTGTAAGTCAAGCAAAAAATATTCATCAAATAACAATGAAAACCAAACGTATCGTTGGGTAGCAGATAATAGTCGTAGTGATAGTATAGATATAATAAATTATTCCATCCATCTCGATTTTACCAACTTTATAGGTAAACGAATTAAAGGCTTCTGCACCGTACGCTTTGCACCCAAAATTAATGGAGTCGATTATATTAATCTAGACATTGAACAACTCGTGGTCGATTCGGTGCAATGGAATGGAAATAATTTAGCATTCAATCGAGTAGGTACTTTATTGAATATTCCTCTTCCTACAGCATTAAATACCACAGACACCACAGAAGTCACCGTTTTTTACCAAGGACTTCCTCCTACAGATGCTTCAGGGTTTGGGGGCTTTCATTTTGAAAATGTATATGCGTATAATTTAGGTGTGGGCTTTTCGGCTGATCCTCATAATTATGGTCGTGCTTGGTATCCTTGTTTTGATAATTTTGTAGAACGAGCAACCTATGACTTTCATATTATTTCGCATGGAGGAAGAAAAGGATTTTGTAATGGAATACTCACGAATGAAATAAACCTCGGCGGTGATACCCTCATGCGATCTTGGGAAATGAATGATCCGATTCCCTCCTACTTGGCTTGTGTAGCCGTCTCAAGCTATGAAACCGTTCACATGAATCATTCAGGGCTAAACGGAAATATCCCTATTTCTTTAGTCGCACTTGCAAATGATACCACTAACCTGAAAAATTCTTTTATTAATCTTGGTGAGGCCATTGATGCTTTTGAGTATTGGTATGGCCCACATCAATGGGATAAAATTGGTTATGTATTGACTACCGTTGGGGCAATGGAACATCCTACTTGTATCGCCTATCCTGCATCAATTGCCAATGGCAATTTGACTTATGAAGATATCATGGCGCATGAGTTGGGACATCATTGGTGGGGAAATTTAGCCACTTGTCAAACAGCAGAAGATATGTGGATTAATGAAGGTATGGCTAGTTTCTCTGAGCATTTATTTTTAGAATGGGCTTATGATCGAGCAACTTATATCGAAGAAGTAAAAAACAACCACTCTAATGTAATGCAATATGCACATATTGAAGACGAACAATATTGGGCCGTATCTGGTATCCCACATAACTTGACTTATGGAACGCATGTATATGACAAAGGTGCTGTTGTTGGTCATAGCCTAAGAGGTTATTT
This sequence comes from Saprospiraceae bacterium, assembly GCA_020629935.1. Lineage (GTDB taxonomy): Bacteria > Bacteroidota > Bacteroidia > Chitinophagales > Saprospiraceae > JAHDCJ01. Next base: position 30,499 of record JAHDCJ010000045.1, read on the forward strand.
AGGGGATACTATGTTTCGTACGGCCTGTCAGTCTATCATGAACGATTTTAAGTTTAAAGATATAAGCAGTGCTGACATGAGAGATCATATTACGAATGTAACAGGCATAGATATGAATCCATTTTTTGACGACTGGATTTTTAGTCCTGGCTTTTCTCATTTTGCCATCGATTCTTTTCAAACGGTATTTAATGGGACAGACTACGAGGTGACGCTCTTTGTACGGCAACGGTTAAAAGGGGCAACAAATTTTCACACCAATGTACCTTTTGAACTGAGCATGGTAAGTGCAGATCGAACATTTCACCGAACCATGATAGAAGCTTCTGGAGAACTAACAACGATTAATGTCAATTGCCCTTTTGAACCTGTAATGAGTTTTTTAAATGAAAATAATCTAATCAACCAAGCTCGATTAGATGACCTCATCGAAATTACGGATCCTTTGTCTAAAACACTGCGGTTTGGTAAAATGCAAATATTTGTAAACGAGGTGCCAGATACCACGTTATTTCGAGCAGCTCATCATTGGGTCGCTCCAGATACAATTAGAAATAATCCAAACAATTTAAGAATTTCAAATTATCATCATTGGACCATTGACGGAATTATACCTGAAGGATTTAAAGCCACCGCCCGATTTTATTTTGATGGAAGAACTGCTATTGGAGGTGGAAATGGATATTTAGATACGGACTTAGTTAGTGTTAGGGAAGATAGTATTTATCTTTTATATAAGGCAAACCATGCAGAAGATTGGGCTATTTATCCACATTATACAAGAAATCATTTAGGCAGTGCTTTTAATAGATATGGTGCTATGATTTTAGATACCATAATGTTAGGACATTATGCTTTTGCCAATGGAGGAATGCTTACTGGAATTTCAGAAGTTACCAAAGAACCAGAATTTCAAGTTTTCCCAAATCCAACACATGATTATTTACAAGTAAAAGCAACCTCTTATACCAATGAACCACTACAAATACAATTGACTGACCTTTCAGGTAAAGCCGTATTGAAGAAAATGATCCCTTTAAATGAAAGTCAGTTTCAGTTGGATGTATCTAATTTTTCAAATGGCATATATTTTTTAAGTGTATGGTCATCAGGTGTTTATATGGGGACAAGGAAGGTTATACTGCTCCCATAAGCGAAATTACCTTAGTTTAGAAATAAAAAAAAGTGACCAAACCAAAAATACTCGTCAGACAGATGTAATTAATCTTTAATAAAAAAACCAAAAGGAATTATGTCTGTAAATTTAATGGGACTCTTACAAGATCAACTCAGTGGTGGGGTGATGTCAAAATTATCTGGCTTTTTAGGCGAAAGTCAAGACAATACAAAAAAAGGAATGATGGCTGCTTTGCCATCTGTAATCGGTGGACTTATGAACAAAGGGGCTACGCAAGAAGGCGCTGAAGGAATCATGAGTATGATCAAAGACGGAGGACATGATGGAAGCATGTTTGACAATCTTGAAGGATTAGTTGGTGGTGGTGATGCTACCGACAAAATGATGTCTTCAGGAAAAGGAATTATGGATAACTTATTTGGAGACAAATTAGGATCTGTAGTTAATTCTGTTTCTTCTACTAGCGGATTAGCTGCAGATAAAGCTTCTTCTCTTTTAGGAATGGCAGGACCAATGGTATTAGGAATGTTAGGAAAACAAACTGCAGCTAAAGGTTTAGGTGCAAGTGGTTTAATGAGCATGTTAGGAAGCCAAGGAGGATTTATCAAAAAATTCCTTCCAAGTGGATTAGGTAGTGTATTAGGATTAGCTAGTCTAGGAAAAGTAACCGAAGCGGTTTCTGGTACGGTTAAAAATGTAGGAAAAACTACTGCTGCTGCTGGAGGAAAAGTGGTAGATACTGCGGCTTCAACTGCTGCTGCAGGTGGATCTTTTTTACGATGGTTATTACCATTATTATTAGTTGCTGCTTTAATCGCTGCTGCTTTGTATTTCGTACGAGGATGCGGAGGAACAGGAATTAATACCATTGATAATGCGGCAGACAAAATTGGTCAGACCGTAGATAATGCTAAAGATAAAGTGGTAGAAACAACCAATAACGTTATCAAGAAATTATCATTCAAATTACCTAGTGGTGAATCTGTAGAATTTGCTGAAGGATCTTTCGGAGACTCTTTCGTTAAATATTTACAAGGAGGAAAAGCAGAAGCAAATAAACGATTTACTTTTGACAACTTGACATTCGCTGTAGGATCTGCAAACCTTACAGAAGAATCTGCCGCTATCGTTGGTGATATCGCTAAAGTAATGAAAGGTTACCCTAAAGTAAATATCAAATTAGAAGGACACACAGATAACACAGGTGATGCCGCTAAAAATAAAACGCTTTCTTTAGCTCGTGCAACTTCCGTAGTAAACTCCCTAGTTGGAGCTGGAATTGATGCGAAGCGATTAGCTGCCGAAGGTTTAGGACAAGATAAACCAACCGCTTCAAATGATACAGAAGAAGGTAAAAAACAAAATCGACGAATCGAGGTTGTCGTAACTGCTCAGTAAGCTTATTTAAAAGCATGAAACCCTACTGACTTGCGCTCTACACCCAAAGGTGTAGAGCGTTCTTTTTTTATGGTTGAGTTAAAGGTTCAACTAAACCTATCTTTTTAAACAACCAAGGTGCAATTCCTGTAATCCAAATGCCTGGTAACATAAAACCTAAATACAAAGCAATGTATTTCATAGGCCCTGCCCATTGAAGATCATCTAATAAAGGTCGTAAAAACAAAAGCATCAAGGCCATTCCAACTAAACCTACCGGATAACGAAGTACACGTTTCCACCATACGGCCTCTACTCGAAAACCGCCCCAATGATGCGTAAGTACGCCTCCAATCGCATAGCCTAAAATTATTCCCGTAGAGAAAAAGAGATCACTATATTTTAATGGATTAAATGCCTTCTCAGGAGACGCTACACGCTCATAATTTGTCACCCATTCTTGTGGCGGCGTCCATCCAAAATGCATGCTGAAAATCAAATGCCCTAAAGCAATAAATAAAAAACTGATTCCAAATAAACTCAGTATTTGCATGCCTAAGGATCGCTTACTAAACCAAGAAACCAATGGCTTTTCTAAATAGATGAATAAAAGCAAAGTAGCAATTCCAAATCCCCATCCCACCAAAATTTGCATCGGAGAATGCACACCTAAGAAAACTCGAGAGAGCCCAATCATAATACTTATCCCAATAGCTAAAACCCAAAACCAATGCCGCTTTATCATTTGAGCTAAACCTGCCCATAACACAAAACTCACCTGTGCATGCCCAGAAGGCATACCCAAACCACTCGCAGCATAATAGGCCTTTATATTAGGGTCTACACAATAAGGACGAGGAAGCAAAAAAGAAACTTTTAATAGTAAATTGATAAACCCAGCAATAGTCACAAACAATAATAATCGAAACCCATGATGATAAGAAAAACACCACAACAGAATAGGAAGAAATAAAAAATAAAATTCTGGATTTCCCATATAGGTGAAAATCCACATGATTGGTTCTAACCAAGTATATTTTTGAAGGGCAATTTGCCAGTCAATAAACTGAAGATTGAAAATATCCATAATCGATTTTTAAACAGCTGCAATAAGAACAACGTACTTATTATAAAGAATAGACTAAAGGTAAGCAGCAAAAGGATAAATCAAAAAGAAGGAAGTAGATATTGTAGTAAAACAACAACAACACCTAATACCATAACCGTAATGAAAAATAAAAATTGCCAATCCAATGTGTGGGCTTGTACATTAGAAGATACTGCTTTTCGTGACCGAATCTTTTCATAAAGATCTTGATCGAAATAATAACCACAACTACATTTTTTCTTCGTAGGTGTTAATTTTTTTTGACAATAGGGGCAGTTCATTAATCTAATTTATAAGTAGTTTTTATAATATCAAAGTTTTGATAAAGAAATTTCTGATTTAAATACTACATAAAGGCTTTTTGATGTAAGTGATTACTCATTTTGTTGCCTGTGGTTTGTTTGATCGTCTAACATAGACTAAACCGAACTCAACTTATTTATTCTTTCGAAAAGGAAGAAACCCATAATTTTCGAACTTGATCAATCCCCAATTCCTTTAGTTTTTGAATGTTCGCTTCTGGAATTAATGCGGTATTCGGATGGTGCGCTACCGCCTTCTCAACACTTTGACTTCTTAAAATATGCAACATAGGATAAGGCGAACGATTGGTAAAATTGCTTACGTCCTTTGGGTCTTCTCCTTCAAAATAATAGGCAGGATGAAAAGAAGCTAACTGAAACGTATCTAGAATTTCCGCTTCTTCAAAAACAAAATCTAAGTGAGAAAGAAAATCTATATAATCATCAAATTGATACAAAACGTTTGGATGAATAAGTAAAGTCGTTTCCACTAAACGAGCATCTGCCTTGAGAAGATTTTCTAACTCCTGTACTAAATCGGCAAGCAAATCTTCCTCTGTTTTAGCTTCACTCACTCGATACCGAATCCGATCTTCTTCAAAAGGTTTTTGGGCAAAAGGACAAAAGTTTAATCCAATAACCATCTCTTTAAGCCATCGTTGGGTTTGTGTTATGTATTGTTTTTTATTCATAATTTTACCACCAAACACGTATGAAAAGATAAACACCTGAAACTAAAATCCCCATCCCTGCAATACGTCGCATCCACAATAATTGATTCGTCGTCAAATGTGATCGAATTTGATTCGCCGTCAAACTCTTCGCCAAATCAAACAAGGCGTAAGTCCCCAAAATACTACAAAAGAAAAGAACCATCTGATTAAAAGAAAGGGAACGATCAATCATCGAACTCGTCACTCCTATCCACAATAAAAGAACAAAAGGATTGACTACATTTATTAAAATGCCTTTTAAAAAATAACCGCCATAAGACAATAAATTCAATGGCTTTTCTTCTTCAATTTTAGATTTTCCAAAAATTAAACTTAAACCAAATAAACTCAAAATTAAACTACCAAAGGTGCCTAAATAAAATTGAAAAGAAGGATCATCAGCAAATTGAGTAACTCCAGCATAAATGATGCAAATATAAAAAACATCACTCACCCAAACCCCCAAATTAAAAACCATCGCCGCCCGAAATCCACGCTCAATCGCAATTTGGATCAACGCAAAGAAGATAGGACCAGTTAATAAACTTAGCCATAAACCCAACAATATTCCATCTCTTACAATATCCAAAAAGAATTTTTTTCTACACAACTACAGCCATGCGTTTACAAAAAAATAAGACTTCCCAATATAGAGATAGAAAATTGACTTCAATAATTTTTCTTTCTTTTCCCAAAAAATAAATAGAAAAGACTTACTTTACATAATGATTCCTTCGCTTTATTAACGAATAAATAATCTAACCCGTCATGCAAAATATTCGCCCATTTCATGTAGCTTTTCCTGTCAAAGACTTAGAAGAAACTCGTACGTTCTACACGCAAATATTACAATGTAAAGAAGGACGATCTGCCGAAAAATGGATCGACTTTAGTATGTTTGGCCATCAAATATCGGCACACTTAAAACCAGAGGAAACCCGAGAAGTCAATGCCAATAGCGTAGACGGAAAACAAGTGCCCGTTCTGCATTGGGGCGTTATCCTCGCTTGGGATGATTGGCATAATCTAGCCGAAAATCTCAAAGCACATCAAATCAAATTTATCATAGAGCCCTACATCCGATTTAAGGGAGAAGTAGGCGAACAAGCGACCATGTTTTTTTTAGATCCAAGCGGAAATGCTTTGGAATTTAAATCTTTCAAACAAGACGAATCAATTTTTGCTACCTAAATTATGCGCCGAAGAAATAGTCATTATAAACGAATCTTAAACTTAGATCCACAAAAAGATTTAATGGAGATTGTCCATCTTTCTGGTTTCTATGAGTTTCCTTTTTTGACTTCTCGATCGCTCGAAATGGCTTTTTTTAGAACCTTCGCCGTACCGTCTATTGCCAATCTTTTGCATCATACACAAGAGTTTGAACAACGCCCTCAAAAACGTTATGACGACACCGAATTGATCTTGGCTGCCTTTATCGAAAACGGTTTTGATAGCCCTCGTGGAAAAGCCGCCATTGACCGAATGAACGAAATTCATCAACGCTTTCACATCGCCAATGAAGATTATTTATACATCCTCGGTACCTTTATTTTTGAACCTTATCATTGGATCAATCGCTTTGGTTATCGCAAAACCTGCAAGGTAGAAGATGAAGCAGGATATGTCTTCTGGAAGGAAATTGGAACCCGTATGGGAATAGAAAATATTCCACCTTCTTGGGATACTTTTTTGAAGTTCACTAAGGAATATGAACAAGCCAATTTTGCCTATTCTTCTGGTGGAAGAAAAGTAGCAGATGCGATGCTTAATCTTTTTATGGGACGCTATTTACCCCGATTTCTGTGGCCCGTTTTGCGCCCATTTATTGCCGCTTTAATGGATGAGCCTTTACGCCAAACCCTCCAATATCCCCAACCCAATAAATGGATTCAGAGACTTGCGGTGGGGAGTTTACACATGATGGGATGGGTTACACGTTTTTTGCCTGCACGTAGTCAACCCAAATTTCGATCTACTCGAAAACATCCAACCTACCCCAAAGGATATAAAATCGAAGAACTGGGCCCAGAAGATAAAAATAAAAATTAGGGGCTTGCGAAAAAAATGCTTTTTTCGCCGCTACGTTTCATAGCTCGCTATTCGCTCGGCCACCTTTTTTAAAAAATCAAAATTTTTAAAAAAGGTGTCTGCTCCTTCGTCGCACTATTCCACATCGCTAAGCCAATCAAGTCATTCACTAGAAGACAAAAAAAGAGCGAAAAATGACACTCATTTTTCGCTCCAAAATATATTAAAATCAAAATACTTAATTCTGAATAAATCCAGGACTGCCGATACATCCTCCACAAGGAGCAGGGGCAGTAAACACATTATTGGCTGTGAAATTACAAGTCAATTCACCAGAAAATTGTGCACTAACATTCACCGGATTACTATCCGCAGTTAAACCTGAAAGCGTAACCGTTTGTGGACTCATGCCAATAGGAAAAGATTGTCCATTCACCACTAATGTTCCTGAGGTTGGAGGATCTACATAAGTGACGATTACATCTTGACTATAAGTTCCATTCGAACATGCAGTTTGCGGGCCCGCAGTTATTGCGCTAATATTACAAGCAGGTAATGGAGGAAAGTTTAATGTTTGTGTACATGTAGCAAAAACAGTTTCTCCTCCATTTACAATAATATCTACACTCATCGGGTATCCTTGTATAGTTGTAGTTACAGAAAAACAGAGATTAACCGTAGTACCGTTTCCAGGAAAAGCTTCTGTAGTATAATATTGTAACACATTATTTACGCCATCACATGCTCCATATACATTATCTTCCTCTGCATCGCAATTCCCATCTCTTATGGTACCATTATAAATGTCGCCACTTAAACTGGTAATGGAGGCAGGACTAAAACCAGTAATAACTGTAGTGTTGGGATTGTTATAATGAATAGACCAACTTGAAGGACTTCCTTCTAACCCAAAGTATTCTACACAAATATCATAGGTTACATCATAAGTACCATCCATGTTGTCTGTGATGGTATTAATACTTGTTGAAGCTTCATCACAAGCATAAGCTGTTCCTGTTCCTAAAAGGATCGCAACGAGGATAAAAAGTAATTTGAAATTTTTCATAATTCTATAAGATTTTGATCTTCTAATTTTTTAATTGGTCATTTTATTTTACAAGGGTAATATCTCCTTTATAGTCAAATATTTCCCCATCTACAAATTCTATTTCAGTATAATAAACAAACACCGCTGGATTCATTGGCTTACCATTTCTAAAGGTTCCATCC
>JAHDCJ010000046.1:0-29128 GCA_020629935.1 Saprospiraceae bacterium
CCTGCATCCGCATTAGGTAATGCATTGACCATCACCATTACATTGTCGGTAGCAGAACAACCATTATCTGTGACCGTTACCGTATAAGTCATATCACTTGTTGGACTCACCATAATACTCGATCCACTTGATCCATCACTCCATGCATAAGTGCCGCCGCCGCTTGCTGATAAGGTCGCTGTTTCTCCGCTGCATATTGTTTGATTCATACCTGCATCCGCATTAGGTAATGCATTGACCATCACCATTACATTGTCGGTAGCAGAACAACCATTATCTGTTACCGTTACCGTATAAGTCATATTACTGGTTGGACTCACCATAATACTCGATCCACTTGATCCATTACTCCATGCATAAGTTCCGCCGCCGCTTGCTGTTAAGGTCGCTGTTTCGCCACTACATATCGTTTGATTCATACCTGCATCTGCATTAGGAGATGGATTGACAGTTACAATAATATTATTAGTATTCGAAGTAGATAAACCATCTGCTGAAGCCACTTCTAAAAAATAAGTACCACTTGCATTAACAACCAAAGAATTATTTGTAGCGCCAGAGATCGCTCCAGTGCCATCAAACCACTGAAACGCACAAGCAAGATCTGAAGTAATGGTACTATTTAAAGTAACCATTCCCCCCTCACAAAAGACCACAGGCCCAGCTGCGCTTACCGTAGCCATTGGAGTATCTAAAGTACAAGATTGTTGAAAACTGCTATAATCTGTCGCATTAGAAGCATTTGTTTGAAGGATATTCCATGCATCACAATCATCATATAACCAATAATCCATCCAAGGAAGCACTACAGCTTCCATTTTAGCTTGTTGGTTAGGTTGGTCAGCAGAATTTCCCCCTCCGCAAGTCGTTTCGCCAAAATAACAATTATTGGCGGGGTCAAATGGTGTATTTCCATCTCCATTCGTAAAATTACAATGACTTCCATCCTTAATTTCAATATACATTTTGCAAGCTGCGGCCGTTGCATTATACATAGGCACTTGATCTGAAGCTGTAGGAGAAATACAATCATCTTCTCCTGCAACGACAAGAGTCGGAACCGTCACATTAGCTGCCGCACCAATGGCAGAAGGGCTAGTTTCTGCCGCTGCCAAATTAACCAAAGTGGTTATGTTGGTATTATTTTCTGCACCTAAAAATGAGGCTCCTCCACCCATTGAATGCCCAAAAAGAGCCGAGCGATCACTAACTTTATTAAAAAAATCAGAACCAGAATTTGCACCTTCTGCCTGCATTTGTTCTACCAAAAACGCTAAATCTTGTCCAAAATCAGGGTGTGAAGGAGCTGGGATTAAACTCGATTCCGTGTCAGGCATGATGACAATATAACCTTCAGGAACCAAAAAATCTTTTATATTAGAAAAGGCATCCGAGGTCATTGCCGCTCCATGTCCAAAAGCAATGACAGGAAAAACGCCTGTCGCTACAGGTACGTTAGCCCCATCCATTGTGGCTGGATAATAAAGCACGCCATTAACGGTTCGACCTCCTCGAGCAGGATCATTATAAGAAAAGCCTTGTTCACCAATAGGAAATTGTCCAAAGGCGAGACTATAAGCCAAAAGGCAAGTAAAGAGTAAAGACCATTTTTTCATAGATGTTGTTTTTTTCAAAAATAAAAAAAAGCACAGTCAATATGAAAACCAACTTTCTTTTCTATCTGATAATTAATTCCAGCATCAAGATTATTTCACTTCAAAATAGCAATACAATAAGCTGTTTAATTAGGGGCCATCCCCAAAAATATATTTTTGGGGTCGGGCTATGCAATGCTTTGGTGCTTTGCACAGGCATTTCATGCCTCATTTACTATCCCTTGTCCATATTCAGATTTCAGATCGTTTAATGGATAATTTTAGGTATATTGCTAGCTGATTTATAGCTTATTACGAGCATAAAACAAGTTGTCATAATTATCGCCAGAATAGATAAAAAACAAGGAATCCGTTTTTTATTCCATTTTATTAAATAAGTATTGCAAAATACGAGTAAAGTTATTATCTTTGCCCCGCTAAATTTCCACTGCTTGCGCGACAAGGTAGGTGGAAGATTGTAAATCAAATAATTAGAATTTAATGTCAGTTAAAATTAGATTACAACGTAAAGGAAGAAAAAAAAGACCTTATTATCATGTAGTAATTGCAGATGCAAGAGCTCCAAGAGATGGCCGATTTATTGAAAGAATCGGAATGTACAATCCAATGTCAAAACCTGCTACCATCGAGATTGATCGAGATAAAGCATACGATTGGTTGATGAAAGGAGCACAGCCTACAGATACCGTAAGAGCCATCTTACGATTTAAGGGCGTACTATACAAAAAGCATTTAATGCGAGGCGTGAAGAAAGGAGCAATGACTCAAGAAGATGCAGAAGCAAAATACTTAGAATTCATTCAAAATAAAGATGCTAAAATCGCTGCGCGATTTGAAGAAACTGCAAAAGAACGAGCAGATTGGCATTCAAAAATTTCTGGAGTTGCTCCAAAAATTGAACCTAAGGTTGAAGAAACACCCGTAGTGGAAGAAGCACCTGCTGAAGAGCCTGTAGCGGAAGCACCAGCGGTGGAAGAAGCACCTGCTGAAGAGCCTGTAGCGGAAGCACCAGTGGTGGAAGAAGCTCCTGCTGAAGAGCCTGTAGCGGAAGCACCCGTAGTGGAAGAAGCGCCTGCTGAAGAACCTGTAGCAGCAGCACCCGTAGTGGAAGAAGCGCCTGCTAAAGCAGATGATCTTACTAAAATTGAAGGAATCGGACCTAAGATTGCAGAAGTTTTGACAAATGCTGGAATCCCTACTTTCAAAGCTTTATCTGAAGCAGAAGCAGAAAAAATCAAAGAGATTTTAACAGAAGCTGGTGGACGTTTTTCAATGCATGATCCAACTACATGGCCTGAGCAAGCTAAAATGGCTTTCGAAGGAGAATGGGATAAATTGAAAGTTTGGCAAGATGAGCACGATGGTGGTAAGCCAAAAAGCTAATCTAGCTCTAATATAGATTTAAAAACCACCTTCTTTGAGGGTGGTTTTTTTTTGATGTTTTTTAAACGATTACCTAATCAATGAAGGATTTAATTTCGATTGGACATACTGGAAAATCTCATGGACTCAAAGGTGAAATTCGGCTTAATGTTTCTAAAAAATACAATGAAGCCCTTGCACAACTTGAGGTAATCTTTATCGCCTTAGAAGGTAAACCTGTTCCCTTTTTCGTAGAGTATATTAAAAACACCAATCTCCTGCTAGCTAAATTTGAAGATTTTGAAAGTAAAGAATCACTAAAAAAAATAAGCTCCAAGGAAGTCTTTGTTCAGGCTTCAGATCTTGAAGGAATAGAAGAAGAAGTATTCGATACCGACTTAGTCTTTGGTATTTTAAAAGGCTTTGAGGTCATTGATGAAGAATTGGGCAGCATTGGGGTCATCGAAGAGATCATTGAATTTCCACAACAAGAAATGGGTATAATTTCCTACAAAGAAAGAGAAGTTATGATTCCATTAAATGGAGATTATATTTTACAAATCCATCATGAAAAACAACAAGTTCAAGTGAAATTACCACATGGACTACTAGAATTATAATTTCATTATGCGAATAGATATTATTACAGTATTGCCCGAATTATTAGATAGCCCTTTTCAGCATTCCATCATGAAAAGAGCCGCAAACAAAGGTCTACTTGAGATTCATTTTCATAATCCAAGAGACTTTGGTATTGGCAAAAATAAGCAAATTGACGACTATCAATATGGAGGTGGTGCAGGTATGGTTATGATGATTCAACCTCTAGCGGAATGTATAGAGCAGTTGAAAAAAGAAAGAACCTATGATGAAATTATTTTCCTTACGCCTGATGGTACAACTTACAATCAATCCATTGCTAATCAACTCTCCTTACATGAAAACTTGATTTTAATTTGTGGTCATTACAAAGGAATTGATGAGCGTGTACGAATCCATTATGTAACCAAAGAAATATCAATTGGGGATTATGTACTTTCAGGAGGAGAACTTGCTGCTGCAATCCTAGTTGATTCTATTGGCCGACTATTGCCAGGCGTATTAAATGATGAAACCTCTGCCCTATTTGATTCGTTCCAAGATAATTTGTTAGCTCCTCCTGTATATACACGCCCCTCAGAATATAAAGGATGGAAAGTGCCTGATGTTTTATTGTCTGGTAATGATAAAAAGATTGATGATTGGCGTTATGATCAAGCCTTAAAACGAACTAAAAAACGTCGTCCAGATTTACTAGATTAATAAAATTCCTTTTCCTAAAAAAAAGTTAATCCTTTATTATTCATTGAATCCTCTCCATATTTTTTTTAATTTCCGAGATGATAAAAATGATAATGAATGGTTTAATCCTTGGTTTATTATTGAGCTTGTCTTGCTCCAGTCAACCTCCCCCTCCACTCACGGATCATAATAACTCCAACGATCATTGGATTAATTTCCATGTCAATGAAACCGTAAAAAATAAAGAAGAAGACTATTTCAAGGCGGTTGTTTCACAATGGGAAGATTATCTTGTTTCTTTTAGGCGCATGACTGAAAATCATTCGAATTGGCATAGTGAACGTTATCCTTATCCTGATTTCACGTATACACAAATCATTTTTGAACTTTATCAATTTCGACAAAGTGGTCGGGAGATACATTGTAATATTCTTGGAGTAAAACCGATAGAAAATGATTATTATCTACTCAATTCTATGTTTTATAATAAAGATTCGATTGAGCAAGTTAATGTAAATTTCATCGTTACGGTCTATGCAAAAAAAGTAGACGATCAATACCTATTAGTCAATAAAACAGAATATACAAGCAACACTTGGAAGCAACATCAAATTGGCAATCTAAACTATTTTGTCCACCCTAAACATCAGTTTGTTAAAAAGGAAGCGATGAAAATGGAAAAACTAAATAAAGAAATTGCTAAAATGTTTAAACTAGATCCTATTCCATTTGATTATATGGTGGCAAACAACACCGATGAAATCAGCAAATTAGTAGGCTTCGATTTTTTCTCTTATAGCTTTCAACCCACACAAAGTGGAGGTATGGCGGATACCTACAATCAAATTATTTATGCAGGAAACAATTCTGCATTTTATCCCCATGAAGTCATTCATCTGTATACCCATGCATATGCACCTAAACAACATCATCAATGGGTAGACGAAGGCGTTGCTACTCTATTTGGCGGAAGCACGGGATATTCCTTAGATTGGCATTTACAAAAATTAAAACGTTTTTTAGAAAAAGAACCGCAGTATAAATTCGATGATTTAGATAAACTTAGAATTGATATTCCCAATGGAGAATACAAAACAGATTTCATGTATGTTATTGGAGGATTGATTTGTAAGAGAATTTATGAAAAAGAAGGCATGCAAGGCTTATTTGATGCGTTAAAATCAGGAAGGTCAGAAGATGATTATTTTGCACTAATAGAAAAAAAATTAGGCGTGGCTCGCGCTGATTTTGGCAATTATATAAAATCAGAAATGAAGCGCCTTCCATTAGTCAAAGATCAAGATCTTGATCAACTTATATTTTGAAGGAAAGTATTTAGATTTTGAAGAAAATCGAGTAGAATTAAAAGATAAAGAAGGGAAAAGAAAAGGTCATAATAATTAACTACCATTTTAATTAAAATAAAATCAGGGTATTGATTGAATTTCCAAATTATGACCCTTTCATATTCCTTCTATAAACTTGCTATTATAAATGTAAGGGCTTATTTAGTCAATTCAATGTACGATTTAAGGATTTTGTAGTGATTTTTAGTATAAAAAAAATAAAAATATATAAACCAAAGCATTTATTTTCAAGTTATTACAAAACAAAAAAAGCAACATTTTGCAATAAAATCATATACTTTTTAATTCCCTATATTAGGCAAATTTCATTCTTTTTTGTTCTAAAATCAAAAAAAGCTTCCGAAATCCAAAGATTCCGGAAGCACATACAAAACAAAATTAAGAACCAAATCTTAAATTGAGATCAAATATATAGCGATCAAAATTAGTCTACATTGCCATGCAAAAAGGAATTATTTTCCTTTAAGTCTGGTTTTTCATCATCGGTAATCGTCCATTTAGACATGGAATTTTCTGAAGAATGTGGTACATCCTCCAAAGTAATTTTCCGACGGAGATAAGCAGGTTCATTCTCTAGTTCAATAACGGTTTTAGGATTATTTAATTTACCATTTAAACTATTCAAATATTGTCTGCGTTCTTCATTACTTTTCTTTTTACTTTCTACGCTTTCTTTACTATCTCCTTCCTTAATAAACGGATCTCCATAGTTTTTAATAAAGGTATTCTGCTTGGATTTTACATTGTCAAATTCAAACACAACGGCATTATCATTATTTTCAGAAAGATCAAAAGCGTTTGTTTTTTTAACGTCATCTACATTAGCATCCCCTTCTAAAGGAATTCTAACTTTAGTTTCTCGTACTTGCTTACGAATTTGTTCACGGCCCTTTTCAAAACCTGTAGCAATTAAGGTAACTGTAATTTTTTCACCAAGAGACTCATCAAAACAATTACCCCAAATCAAATCGGTTCCTTGTCCTGCTTCTTCTTGTACGAATTCGGTGATTTCAAAAATCTCATCCATAGTTACTTCTTTTGTACCGGAAGTAATATTCAATAAGATATGTTGTGCTCCACGAATATCATTATCTTCTAATAATGGCGAAGAAAGTGCTTCTTCAACTGCTCGGCGCGCACGGTTTTCACCTTCAACGATTGCCGTTCCCATAATAGCTACTCCGCTACCACGCATTACTGTATTTACATCTTCAAAATCCACGTTGATATAACCTGGAACAGTGATGATTTCTGCAATCCCTTTTGCGGCTACAGTTAAAATATCATCTGCTTGAGAAAAGGCTTCTGAGATCGTAAGATTACCATGAATTTCTCTTAATTTATCATTAGAAATGACAATTAAAGTATCTACATTTTTCTTAAATTCTTCTAAACCTTCGGCAGCCTGTCGTGTTCTACGACGTCCTTCAAAAGTAAATGGAACAGTAATAATACCTACTGTTAAGATATCCATTTCTTGCGCAGCTCGGGCGATCACAGGAGCAGCACCTGTTCCAGTTCCACCACCCATACCAGCAGTAACGAATAACATTTTGGTATCATTACCCAAAAACTTTTGGATATCTTCTATGGATTCAAGGCAAGCCTCTCTTCCAATATTCGGTTTAGATCCTGCGCCACGACCTTCGGTCAATGCAGGGCCTAATTGAATTTGTGTTTTTACTGGGCTAATTTCCATAGCCTGATTATCGGTGTTACATACGGCGAAGTCTACACCCACTATACCTTGTTGAAACATGTGTGATACGGCGTTACTTCCTCCTCCTCCTACTCCGATAACTTTAATGATCGAGGATTGTTCTTCTGGAATACTAAATTGCATCATGACTTTAAATATTTGGTTCTTTAATTTTTGTCAAAAATTCTTAATTGTTCTTGTTTTGGTTAAAATTCGGTATCTGGTTCTGCTTCAAACCATTCTTTGGTTTGTTTGAAGATCCGCTCATACCAAGGAGATTTCTCATCTCCTTCTTCTAGTTCTTCTTCTACAAGGTCTTCAGTATTTTCTACTAAAGGAGCCGCTTCTTTCTCATTATTAAAATGGCCGCTTTCAATAGCTTGTAACATTAATCCAATCGCGGTAGAAAAAATAGGGCTACTTACTTCAGGCGCATAACCATTAGCTAAATGTTCGATTGGCATACCAATTCGAGCATTAATTCCAGTGTGGAATTCTACTAATTTGTCAATGTATCTTAATAAAGATCCTCCACCAGTAAGTACAATACCTCCAATCAATTTCCGATCAAAACCTGATCGACGGATTTCCCAGTATACGTGATCAAAAATCTCTTCTACCCGAGCTTGAATGATACTAGCCAAATTCTTTTCAGAAATTTCTTTTGGCTCTCTGCCTTTCAATCCTGGAATAGTAATAATTCGATTATCATATACCTCATCAGCTAAAGCGGCACCGAATCGAACTTTCAATTGTTCGGCTTGATGTTGCATTACGGTACATCCTTCTTTAATGTCTTTAGTAATTACATTTCCCCCAAAAGGAATGACTGCGGTATGTCGAATAATTCCTTCGTGAAAAATAGCCAGATCTGTTGTTCCACCTCCAATATCTACTAAAGCCACTCCTGCTTCCTTTTCTTCTTCACTTAAGACTGCGGCAGCAGAAGCTATCGGTTCAAGGGTAAGGCTTGCTACGTCAAGATTTGATTTCTCTACACATTTGTAGATATTTTTTGATGCGGTGATCTGGCCTGTGATAATATGAAAATTCGCTTCTAAGCGAATACCTGACATTCCCACGGGATCAATAATCCCTTGTTCATTGTCAATAATATATTCTTGTGGAATGACATGAATAATTTTATCTCCTGGAGGTAAAACTAATTTATGCATATCCGAAATTAATTGCTTAATATCTTCTTTACTAATTTCATCATTGGTATTATCTCTGGTATGGATACCTCGATGTTGTAAGCTTTTGATATGCTGTCCAGCAATACCTACATTAACTACATTAATTTTAATCCCTGCGCGTTTCTCTGCATTGGTCACGGCTTGGGTGATCGCTCGAATCGTTTTTTCAATATTTGAAACAACGCCACGAAGCACACCAATTGATTCGACTTTACCGTAGCCTAAGACTTCGATTTTACCGTATTGATCTTTTCGTCCAGCGATTGCACAAACCTTCGTTGTCCCGATATCTAGAGCTACTACAATTTGGTCCTTTTCTTTCATAATCCTAATTTTTTTTGCAAACTACTTGATCTCTAAATTTTAAATTTATTGTTTTGTATTTTTTCCATCCTACATGAGGCATTGCCTCCGCATAAAAGACTTTCAGCTTTTCTAATTTAGCTTCCAGATTTATGGTTTTCCCTAAGATAATTTTTTGACTTCCCACCTTAGGAATTAAAATAAAATCCTTATTTGATGCCACATAAACTTGATCAATTAATGCGTCAAAAAATTCATCTTCCACGATTACCTTACTCAACTCAAATAAGTCTTTTAATATATTATGTTCTGTATCTAAATAGGTCTCATCATATATTGGAATGTGACCATTCGCAACTAACACCCTTGCGGTATAGTTCGGCGACAAAGGAAGTTTGGTTCCATTATCATCTAAATAAAATTGACTTCCTTCTTTATCAATAACACGAAGCAATGGTTCTCTTTGATCAATCAACACCTTGACTTTATTCCGAGCCCCCACATAGACATCAGCATTTAAAATAAAAGGATCTGCTTCTAGCACACGCTCCACTTCTTTTACATCCAGATTCGCAATGGGAATACCATTTAACACATGTCCGAATCGGCGTTTAATAATTTTTCGAACATCTACATCCGTCAATAATTTTTCATTATGTTCTCCATTAATCTCTACTACAAAATCAACAGATCCACTTGATCGTTTACGTTGAACAGAAGACAACAGCACCCAGAGGAATAAAAATAAACCTCCGACCCAAAGGCCTTGCTTAATAAATTGTTGTTTTCTTGCGTTCGCTTTCATTTTATAATGCTTCTAATTTTGCTTTTATTTTTGGCACCAAAGTATCTATGTTTCCTGCACCAAGGGTAATTAATACCTCTATGTTTTCTAAATTCAGTTGATCGAGTATTTCTTCCTTTGAAAAAATCTGACAATGTTTATTTTTCATTTTGTCTAAAATCATTTTTGAACTTACCCCTTCTATCGGCAATTCTCTTGCTGGATAAATTGGTAAAAGATAACAGACATCTAAAAGGTCTAAAGCTTCTGCAAAACCATCAACAAAGTCTTGCGTTCTAGAAAACAAATGGGGTTGAAATATTCCCGTCAATGATTTTCCTTTATACAAAATCTTCGCTGCATTTATCGCTGCTTTTAACTCTTCTGGATGATGCGCATAATCATCAATATATGCACGTTGATTATCCTTAAAAACAATTTCAAATCGTCGCTTGATTCCTTTGAATGAAGCTAAGGCTTTTCGTATAGCATCGCCTTTAACGCCTAATTGTTGGGCTACTGCTATTGCAGCGGTTGCGTTTTCGATATTGTGTTTTCCTGGCAAGGTCATGCGCAATTTTGCAATCGACTCCATTGAACTTTCTACATCAAAAACAAAAGCTCCATCTTCAATTCGAATATCCTTTGCGCAAACATCACCCGCCTCTACTCCGTAGGAAATGATCGTTTTCTTTTCCTTCTTTGGATTCAACTTTTTCAAAATCTTTTGATTCGGAATTAGTGTTCCATTCGTATTGACTTGCCCTGCATATTCGCGATACGTATTTTCCATTTCTTCTGCATTCCCATAAATATCTAAATGGTCTGCATCCATAGAAAGTATCACTGCGATTTCAGGATAAAGTTGTAAAAAAGAACGATCATATTCATCTGCTTCTACCACCACCCAATCGGAACTTCCTTCTACATAATTGGACTCAAAGTTTCCTGCTATTCCGCCCAAAAAAGCGGTACAATCTACGCCCCCTACTTTCAATACATGAGTTAATAAAGAAGTGGTAGTCGTCTTACCATGTGTTCCAGCAACTCCAATCGTTTTTTGTCCTTTGCTTATAATTCCCAAAACTTCTGATCGCTTGTACAAGCGTATTCCTTCTGTTTGAAAATAAACAAACTCTTTATGCGTTTTTGGAATAGCAGGAGTAAAAACGACAAGATCCAAATGGTCTGGAATCTGCTTTATATCCTCTATGTAATGTATCTGCATACCTTCCTTTGAAAGCTGCTTGGTTAATGTTGTTTTTGTCAAATCATACCCAAAGACTTCAACTCCTCGGTTATTAAAGTAGCGAGCTAAAGCACTCATTCCTATTCCTCCAATTCCTATGAAATATGCTCGTCGTACTTGATCTAATTTCATCGCTATACTTTTATCATATTTAATACTTCCATAGCAATGGTTTTAGATGCATCCGGTCTCCCTAATTTCAATATTGCAGAACCTAATTTTTGCTGTTGATCTTTATCTTCCAACAATAATAAAGCTTGGTCTATCAATTCTTTTCTTGCATCTACATCTTTCACCAAAATCGCGGCACCTACATCAACAAGGGCTTTTGCATTAGCTGTTTGATGATCCTCCGCTACATTTGGCGATGGAATTAATATCGCTGCTTTCCCGACCAAACAAAGTTCAGATATCGTTAAAGCGCCTGCGCGACAAAGGAGCACATCTGCTAAAGCATATGCTAAGTCCATTCGATAAACAAAAGCAGAGATTTTAATATGCCCGAGTCCTTTGACTTGCGGTTCAAACTCTTCTATGTATAATTTACCTGCTTGCCAAAGCACTTGAACTTCTTCTCCATTGATCTTTTTCAAATTCGCAATCATACTCTCATTCAATGTTCGAGCACCAAGGCTTCCTCCTAAAATCACTAAGGTTTTTTTATTTGGATCTAAACCAAAATGCGCATAAGCTTCTTCCCGTTTTCCTTCTAGATTTAGAATATCCTTTCTAACAGGATTTCCTGTCATGATTATTTTTTCTTTCGGGAAAAAACGATCCATATGGTCATAGGCCACACAAATCTTTGTTGCATTTTTAGCTAGCCATTTATTCGTCATTCCTGCATATGAATTCTGTTCTTGAACCAAACTTGGAATTCCTTTTTGTCCTGCTACTTTGAGTAAAGGACCACTTGCATAACCTCCTACACCTACTGCTGCATCTGGTTTAAAAGATCGAATAATTTGTCTTGCTTTAAAAAGACTCACTATCACTTTCAAAGGGAAAAGTAAATTCTTAAATGTAATTTTTCTTTGTAATCCACTTATCCATAAACCCTTTATTGGGTATCCCGCTTTCGGGACTTTTTCCATTTCCATTTTGCCTTTAGCACCGACGAATAAAATCTCCGTACTTGGGGCAATTTCTTGTATCGCTTTCGCAATGGCAATCGCTGGATAAATATGTCCACCTGTTCCACCACCACTAATAATGATTCGTTTTCCCATTATGCCTTTACTTCTTCTGCACTTGACATTTGTTCAATATATTTACTTACACTTAAGATCATTCCTAAGGACACACAAGTAAATAATAAAGAAGTTCCTCCCATACTCATCAAGGGTAAAGTCAGTCCTGTTACAGGAACTAAGTGCACAGCTACTGCCATGTTTACCAAAGCTTGAATCACTAAACTTAAACACAATCCTAAAGCGAGCATTGCTCCAAAAGCTTTTGGACTTCTTGTCACTAAACTTACACAACGGAATAATAAAGTCAAGTATAAAACAATCACCACCAAACCTCCAATCAATCCATATTCTTCAATAATAATCGCATAAATAAAATCTGCGAATGCACTAGGCAAAAAGTTTCTATGTATACTATTTCCTGGGCCAACGCCTAACCATCCTCCTTCAGCAATCGCCATCTTCGCTCGTTGTACTTGATAAGATCCATCCGAACTCACAATGAAATCTTTAGTCCGTGTAATCCAAGTATCTAATCGTACAATCTCTGGGAAAAAATTTCCTAAGATGATTAAAAAAGAAAACGCTACAATACCCAACAAGACCAATAAGCCAATGTATTTAATATCTACTCTTCCAATAAACATTAATAACAAAGACGTTAAAAACAAGAGCATTGACGAAGATAAATCCGCTGGAGCAATTAAGGTACACACCACAAGAACAGGTACAATAATTGGAAGAAATGCACTTTTAAAATCTTTGATATAATCCTGTTTTGCAGATATCGCTCTTGCCAAATACATGATTAAAGCCAGCTTAGCTAAATCTGAAGTTTGGAATGAAATACCAACTACAGGAATAGTGATCCAACGACTCGCATCATTAATGGATGTACCAAAAACTAAAGTATAAATCAACATCGGAATCGTAATCACTAAAGCGATGGGTGCAATTTTTGAATACCGTTTATAATCTACTAAAAAGCAGATATACATTAATCCAAATCCTGCAATCAACAAGGCAATGTGTTTCATCAAATAAAACTCCGTATCTCCTCCTTTATATTTGTAAGCCAAAGAACCTGAAGCACTATAAATAGCGAGCAAGGAGAACATAGCCAACAGCATGGTCACCAACCAAATCGTTCGGTCACCCTGAAGTCTAGCATATATTTTTGTTCCTATCGTACTCATGATTGCTTAACGGTTTCTTTTGTTTTTAATTCGAAAACAGCTTCTTTAAACTGTTCTCCTCTATCTATATAATTTTTAAATAAATCAAAACTTGCACATGCTGGAGACAATAATATCTGATCTCCTTTTGTTGCATATTTCCAGGCTACATTTACAGCTTCATTTGCACTCTGCACTTCTTCCATTATCTTCACTTGCGATCCAAATGCTTGCAGTAATTTCTCATTATCGACACCTAAACAAATAATAGCCTTTACTTTGTCAGCGACTAAATCGTTTAATACGCTATAGTCATTTCCTTTATCTACTCCACCAACAATCCAAATAGTAGGTTGAGACATGGCTTCCAAAGCATAAAAAACAGCATCTACATTGGTCGCCTTACTATCATTGATAAAAGTAACTTCATTCACTTGAGCCACTTCTTCCAATCGATGGGGATCATTTACAAATGTCTTTAAACCCAACTGAATTTCTTTTTCATCAATACCCATAAGTTGAGCTGCTTGAATGGCACAACTTGCGTTGAATACATTATGTCTTCCAACCAAAGGCATGTTACTCATTTCAATCTCTACATTTCCAACTCTAAATGAATCTTTAGCCATTTCATCTGTACTAGAAATAGGATGAGGCTGAGCAAGAATACGTTTATTCTTTAATTCCTCTTTTATATAAACATCATCCGAGTTATAAATAAAATGATCCGATGTCAATTGATTTTCAGCAATTCGAAATTTAGACTGCACATAATTTTCCATTTTATATTCGTACCGATCTAAATGATCTGGTGTAATATTTAAAAGCATAGAAATATCAGGTCTAAAGTCTTTAATTCCATCTAATTGAAAACTACTCAATTCGAGTACAAAACATTCAAACGCATCATCCTTAACTAATCGTGCATAACTTACTCCAATGTTTCCTCCTAATCCTACATTAACCTTTGCACTTTTTAAAAGGTGTGCTGTAAGATTACTTGTGGTTGTTTTTCCATTGCTCCCTGTAATGGCCACTGTTTTTTTATCATTAAACCAAGAGGCAAATTCAATTTCCGAAATTACTGGAATGTCGTTCGCTTCAATAGATTTAATAATTTTGGCCTTATCAGGGATTCCTGGGCTTTTAATGACCCAACCCTTACAAGCTAAAATTCGATCTTCAGAATGTGTTAATTCTTCAAATTCAATATTCAAGGTTTCCAATTCAACTCGAAAATGACTTTTAATTTTCCCAATGTCAGAAACAAACACTTTCCAACCTTTGGCATTAGCTAATATTGCGGCGCCTACTCCACTCTCTCCTGCACCTAGCACGACAATTTCTTTAGCTCTCTTTTCGATATTTGTATTGGTCTTGTTCATTTTATATTTCGAATGCGTTCATTCGGTTATCTAATTTTTAATGTAATGATTGTTAGAAAAGCAAAAAGCAAAGCAACAATCCAAAATCGAGCAACAATTTTTGGCTCTGGTATATTTTTCTTTTGATAATGGTGATGCAAAGGAGACATCAAAAATATTCGTTTTCCTTCGCCCGTTTTTCTTCTGGTATATTTAAAGTAAGATACCTGAAGCATTACCGATGCACTTTCAATTAAGAAAATAAAACATACCAATGGGATCAATAATTCTTTTCTTAAAATAATAGCCAATGCAGCAATTATTCCCCCTAATGTCAAACTCCCTGTATCTCCCATAAACACTTGGGCTGGATAAGCATTATACCATAAAAACCCAATACAAGCGCCTAGAAAACATCCAGAAAAAATTACGAGTTCTTCGGTATTCGGGATGTAAAGTATATTCAAATAGTCTGCAAATATCACATTACTGGACACATAAGCTAATGCCGCTAAAGTAGCACCTGAAATTGCAGAGGTCCCTGTGGCCAATCCATCTAATCCATCTGTCAAATTTGCTCCATTAGACACTGCGGTAACAATCAGAATAACCAAAGGAATAAAAATGATCCAAGCCAAACCTTTAGAATTATCCCCAAGGAAACCCGTAAAAAACGAATAGTCTAATTCATTATCTTTTAAAAATGGCACATTCGTTAATGTGGCCTTTACATAATATACTTCTTGCAGTTCTGTAGGATTATAGGGATTCTTTACTTTTTTCGTTTCAATAACCTCATACCCATATTTATCCACGGTATCTTTATCCAACCTAACCACTACATCATTGTGAAAAAACATCACTAAACCAACGACTAAACCCAAGCCAACTTGGCCTAAAATTTTAAACTTACCACTTAGTCCACTTTTATCTTTCTTAAAAACTTTGATGTAATCATCTACAAAACCAATGATTCCCATCCAAACCGTAGCCAACAGCATCAATTGGATGTAAATATTGTCTAGTTTCGCAAGTAATAAGCAAGGCACTAAAATGGCGAGAATAATAATCACACCGCCCATAGTTGGTGTTCCTTTCTTCTCCATTTGTCCTGCTAAATCTAGATCTCTAACAATCTCACCTACTTGTTTTTTTTGCAGATATTTAATGATTTTCCCACCAATCAACATGGAGATAATAAGCGACAAGACCACCGCCAAACCTGCTCGAAAAGTAACGAACTGGTAGAGGTGTTCTCCCTTATAATCAAAATGTTTTGACAAATAGTCAAATAGATGGTATAACATAGTGTATCTCGTTGGTGTTTTTTCTAAGCACTTTTGCTTAGTGTTTTATTTTAAAAATTGTGTAATCATTTCTTTATCATCAAAAGGATGTTTTATTCCTTTTATTTCTTGATATTTTTCATGGCCTTTACCTGCAATCAAGATGATATCATCTTCTTGAGCTAAGGAGCAAGCCACTTTAATTGCTTGTTTACGATCGGAAATAGTAATCACTTTTATTTCATCTTCTTCTTTTACTCCTGCTTCCATATCCTTCAAAATCGCTTCGGGTTCTTCTGTTCTTGGATTGTCTGAAGTCAAAATTACTTGATCACTAAACTGAATAGCTTTAGCTGCCATAATAGGACGTTTACTTTTGTCTCTATCGCCTCCACATCCGACAACAGTGAGTACTTTTTGTTTTTTAGTTTTTAAATCTTTAATCGTAGTTAATACTTTTTCTAGAGCATCAGGAGTATGCGCATAATCTACAATCGCTACTCGATTTGATTTTCTAGATTTGATATAATCAAATCGTCCCTCTGCACTTTCTAAATTACTCAAGGCTTCCAATACTTGTTGTTGCTCTTCTTCAAGATGGATTGCTGTTCCAAAAACCGCTAATAAATTATAGGCATTAAATTCTCCAATCAATCGACTGTGAAACTCTACCCCATTAATCTGAAGCAATAAACCACTAATCCTGTTTTCTAAAATTTTACCTTTAAAATCAGTCAATGTTCGTAATCCATAATCTGAAACTTGAGCAGAAGAATTTTGTACCATGACTGTTCCTCGCTTATCATCTACATTGATTAGTGCAAAACTCTCTTTAGGTAATTCATCAAAGAATTTCTTTTTCGCTTTGATGTATTCATCAAAAGTCTCATGAAAATCTAAGTGGTCATGCGACATATTTGTAAACACTCCACCTGTAAAATACAATCCTGCCGTACGTTCTTGGGCGAGTGCGTGAGAACTCACTTCCATAAATACATGACTACAACCTTCATTCACCATTTTGTCTAATAACTCATTGAGTTGAACCGCATCTGGTGTAGTATGCGTAGCTTCAACAACCTGGTCTCCAATTCTATTTTCTACTGTAGAAAGTAAACCTACTTGATAACCAAGAGCAGAAAACAGTTTATACAATAAGGTAACCGTAGACGTTTTTCCATTCGTTCCAGTCACTCCCACAAGCTTTAATTTTCTTGATGGGTTATTATAAAAACCAGCGGCAATTACGCCGAGTACTTTAGCCGAATCTTCCACTTGTACATAAGTACAATTTGGATTTAATTCTTGAGGTAAAGTTTCTGCTACTACAATGGTAGCTCCTTTTCCAACCGCATTTTCAATGAACTGATGACCATCAACTTGAGTGCCTTTTACAGCAACAAAAAGATCGTCTTTTTTTATTTTCCTAGAGTCGAATTGAATAGATTGAATCGTTTTTTCAAGACTTCCTTGAACGGATTTAATTTCTATACCATTTAATATTTCGACTATTTTTTTCAATCTTTTAAACTTTGCTGGTTTCCCTACGACTCAAAGAGTCGTAGGGTGAACCAGTTTTCTAACAACCATTATCTTTTTCAATTACCTTAATTTAAGGTAAGTTTTATCGTTTGTCCTTTGGCTTTTGTTCCTGGCAAGATAGACTGTGTTGCCACTTGTCCAAAACCAGAGACTTTAATATTTAGCCCTAAGTTTCCTAAAATATGTAACGCATCTTTCAATCCCATTCCTCTAATGTCTGGGATAATATTTGAATTCATTTTTCTTCCTGTAATTTGCAAGGTATCTTTTGCATTACTCACCACTGCCCAATCCAATTCGCTATCATTTTCAAAAGGCAATTTTAAATAGGCTAAGCTGGTTTCAATATCCTTTTGAGCGCCCTTTTTCACTTTAGGTAAATGTTGAGCAATCATTGCTTTAGGTTTATCTTTATTAATTGCTTGATGCATGTCTACATCCATTGCAAAACATTTATCCGCAATTTCTCGGAAAATGGGTGCAGAAACACTACCTCCATAAAATCCATTTTCGCGTGGAGTATTCACTACTACAATACAAGAATACTTTGGTTTATCCGCTGGAAAAAATCCAACGAAAGAAGCTTGATATTTTCGGTATCCTTTCGGCAAGTTGGCTTTATAATTCAAAATAGTCGTGCCTGTTTTTCCTGCAATTTTATATGCATGGGTATGAATACTTTTTGCCGTTCCTCTTTCCACCACACCAATAAGCAGTTTCGTCATTTTCTCTATTGCGCGTTCGCTTGCAATGGTTCGTTTTACTACGGTGGGTCTAAAGTGTTGTGTACCTACCCCAAACTCTTCCACATCAGAAACCAAATACGGTTTCATTAAACGGCCTTTATTGGCAATGGCATTATAAAAAGTCAACATTTGCAATGGCGTCAATTTCGATTCATAACCAATAGAGATCCAAGGCAAAGAAATTCCACTCCAACTTTTTGAGTCAAACTCTTTGATAAATGGTGCGCCTTCTCCGCTAATTTCAATCCCTGTGGGTTGATGTAAATTGAAGTCTTTCAATCGTTTAATAAAGCGGGCAGATCGTTTTCTCATTTGGTAGTTATCAACAACTAACTGAGCAATTCCTACGTTTGAAGAAATTTCAAAAGCCTTTTGTATGGATGTTTTTTCCAATGCATGATAAGACGCATCGACCATTTCTTCCTCACTAAAAGACATGCGACCCATTTGAAGATCAATGGTATCATTGACATCAATATATCCATCTTCTAATAAAGCCAACATTGCGGCTGTTTTAAAAGTAGAACCTGGTTCGGTGCTTTCACCGATCGCATAATTATATATTTCTTTATAATCTCCAGCTTTCGTTTTACCTAAGTTGGCGATTGCTTTAATTTTCCCTGTGCTTACTTCCATGATAATGGCAGAACCGTGTCGTGCATTATGATAAGTCAAGCCTCTTTTTAGCGCATTTTCTGCAATGTCTTGAATGTTCGGATCAATTGTTGTTTTGATATCTTGTCCAGACTTTGGTTCAATCGCCGTAATATCTTCTACTGGAATCCATTTTCCACCAGATACTTTCTGCATCAATTGCTTCCCTTGTTCTCCAGCTAAAACGTCATTAAATGCACCTTCTAAACCTACCATTTTGCCTTCAGAGTTCACGTAACCAATCGTTCTTCTAGCCAATTGTCCGAAAGGTCTTTTACGCACTTGTTTACGAATTTCAATAAATCCTCCTTTAAAGCGTCCTAATTCAAAAAGTGGGAATTGCGCAATTTTTTTAAGCTCTGGATAAGTCACGTCTTTTTTAATAAGTAGATAACGTTCTCCATTTTTTCTAGCTTCATTTAATAAGTCCTTGTATCCTCCGGGAGTAAAGGGACTATCTTTTAAATTGGCTAGAGATTTAGCAAGGGTATCTACATTTTCATTAAAAATTTCGTTGGTCAGAAATTCCGTTTTTAAATCCATACGAATTTCGAAAGTAGGGAGAGAAGTAGCCAATAGGCTACCGTTCGAGGCAAAGATGTTGCCGCGTGCAGCGTTTACTGGACGGTATTCTAAATACAGACTATCTGCTTTTGCTTTCCAATAATCTCCTTCGGCGATTTGTATTTTTGCGGTTTTCACAAAAATAGCAATTGCACTAATAATGATTATTAACAAAACCAGGTAGATTCGCCATAATATTTCATTCTTAATATCCACTGGTCCTTAATTCTTAATTCGTTTTGTATGTATGTTGGTTCGTCAATTCATTCTTCACTTTTGAAGAAAACAAGTATGGAAAGAAGTAGAGAGAAAAAAGTTATTGGCCAAAAAATTTTCCTACTCATTTTTACACCTACTCTCTACTCCTTTCGATACTTTCTTGAAGTATTGTTTTGCCCGAGGGCATTATTCCTACTTTTTAGGAATAATTATTTTCTTTGGTTTGGTTCTTAATGTTTTAAGCCCAAGCGGCTTTACTTTTTCTGCAATTTCATTATGCGTTGATTGGTACATTAATTCAGATTTAAGCGACATAAATTTCCATCGCTTTTCTTTTAGTTCTTGTTGCATCACCTGAATTCTACGCACTTTTTTTTCTGCATAATGTGCATTGGCTATATAAATAGTACCTAGAAAAACCAAAAAGAAAATATAGGGTAGGTTACGCACGACCAATAAGGTACTTGCGGCCCCGATGCCATTACTTTTCCGTTTGGATTTTACTTGTACTGTTTTTTCAGACATGTCTGAAGCCTTTTATTTTTTCTCTCCGACACGAAATCTTGCACTCCGTGCTCTTGAATTTTGTTTTATTTCTGCATCAGAAGGTAGTAACGCCTTTTTTGTAATTACCTTCCATGGTCTTGTTATGTTTCCAAAATCGTCTTGAATTAGTGTACCGTCAAAATTTCCTGATTTCAAGTAATTTTTAACTAAGCGATCTTCGAGGGAATGATAAGAGATCATCACCAATCGTCCACCTGGTCTCAATACTTCATAAGCATTAGTCAAAAAATCTTTCAAGGCACCTATTTCGTCATTTACTTCAATCCGTATTGCTTGAAATACTTGACTTAAGTATCTTGCTTTATTCCCTCGGATTAAAGGATCAATGAGTGCTAAAAAATCATTGGTTGTTTTCAACGCTTTTTTGCTTCTTCCATCACAAATGGTCAAAGCCAATGTTTTTGCATTTCTTACTTCTCCATATAAACTGAACATCGTTTGTAAAGAAGTCGCATCATAGCTATTTAGCACATCAAATGCAGTCAGTGTTCCTTCCTGGTTCATCCTCATGTCCAGGATCGAATCGTAGCGATAAGAGAAGCCTCGAGAAGGCTCGTCTATTTGCCAGGAAGAAACACCGAGATCTGCTAAAATTCCATCCACTGTCTTAACCTTATACAATTTCAGAAAATTCTTTAGGTGACGAAAGTTATGTGGCATCAATTGAAATCGATCATCATCTAATGCATTTTTTGCAGCATCCTCGTCTTGATCAAAACCGAATAATTTTCCTTTTGGTCCTAAATGATCTAGGATTACTCGGGAATGTCCTCCTCCTCCAAATGTAGCATCAACAATAACTTCTTCAGGTTGAATTTGAAGTCCTTCTATCGACTCCTTTAACATAACCGGAAGATGATACGTTGACATTAGGAAGGATCATTTAATTTGCCCATTACATCTTCAGCCAAATCTGCGAAATCATCGCTTTCTGTATCTGACCATAAACCATCATAGTTTTCTGCGGCCCATAACTCAATTTTATCGATGTTTGCAAAAACAACGACATCTTGCGCTAAACCAGCATATTCTAACAATCGCTTAGGTAAGTTGACACGATCTGAAGAATCTAATGTTAACTCCGTAGCACCTCGTAAAAAGAAACGGACAAAATCACGATTCTTTTTAACGTACATATTCAAAGAACTTAACTCTTTAGTTATTTTTTCCCAACGACTGTATGGATATACCACCAAACAATTTTCGAAGCCGCGATTTACCACGAAACGAGTCTCTTTGCCATCCATTTGCTTAATTAGCGGGGAGGGCATTCGGAGTCGACCTTTACTGTCTACTCTACACTCATATTCTCCTAAAAGTTGTTTCATTTTATATATTACAGTCTATTAGTAGGTCAAATGTACTATTTTTTCCCACATCTTGCCACTTTTAACCACTATTTTCTAAAAAAAGTTTCGTTTTTATTCCACTTAAAACAAATTTTCTTCAATTTAAAACAAAAAGTTTTAATATTTTATTTTTTACATACAAAAAACACAAATAATTTCTAATTCGTTTTTTATATCCAACCGTTTTTGTGGCAAGTACCTATGTAATTGTTTTGCCTTCTAAGGATGTAAAAGGTACTTTTTAGCTTTTAAGAATTATTTTCGCTTAATTTTCATTCTTTTTATGCTAAAATGAATCATTTGTGGGAGAAAGTGGCGACAGAAAACTGGACAAGGGATGGAAGTGGTATGCGCGGAATGAAATGAGCACATAAGAATGAACAGCCCGACCCAAAAAAAACGCAGTTTTTTTTGGGATGGCCCATAAAGATTAAATTATTGATAAATGGTAAGGCGGTTATTTTTTAGCGTAAGAATGGAAAAAACTTCTCCATTTCATTTTGATCACACCAAGTGCCGCTTCTTTGACGATGCCTCCACTCATTTTGGAAACTCCTTCTACCCGATCGGTAAAAGTGATGGGTACTTCTTGAATTTTATATCCTAAAGAGCGAGTAGCAAATTTCATTTCGATTTGAAAGGCATATCCAATAAATCGGATTTTATCAAAGTCTAATTTTTTTAAGACTTCATTTTTATAACACACGAAACCTGCAGTTGGGTCTTTGACTGGCATCCACGTAATCATACGCGTATAAAGAGAAGCCCCATAAGAGATGAGAATTCGACTCCACGGCCAATTTTCTAACTTTCCTCCTCTTACGTATCTAGATCCTACAGACATTCCAATCTTTTCGTTTTGAATGGCTTCATATAGTCGCAATAAATCTTTAGGATTATGTGAAAAGTCGGCATCCATTTCAAAGATAAAGGCGTAGTTTCTTTCCAATGCCCATTTAAACCCTAAGATATATGCGGTTCCTAAACCTAGTTTTCCAGATCGTTCTTGAATAAATAGACGCTCTTTGTTTTGCGTCATTAATTCTTTTACTATTTGGGCGGTACCATCCGGAGAGCCATCATCTATTATTAATACATGAAATGATTCCGACAAAGAAAAGACTGCTTCGATAATTCGAGCAATATTTTCCTTTTCGTTGTACGTAGGTATTATGACTAATTTTCCTTTCAATGGATGATTTACTAAGTGAGCCACAAATATAGATTTTTAGAATCAATCTTTTGTAGCATTTAATATGAATTTAACAAAACCCATCTAATATTTTAATATTACGTAAAATTAGGAAAGTAGTTGCTTACAAAATGCTTTAATATCCATTCCTCCAAAATTTCCAGAGCTCATCATTAAAACATTGGTATTGGGTTGATAAGATTGCGTGATCCAATGGCTTAAATTTTCTTTATTATTAAAAACCATTAGGTCCTTTCTTCCAAATGCCTTTTGCACCTCAGATTTTGTCAATGCAGGCAATTTTTTCATTTTCAATGTGTGTGCGCTAAAAAATACAGCGGCATGATCGGCTAAATCCATGGCTTGATGATATTCTTCTAAGAATTTTTTATTTAAGCTACTAAAGGTATGTAGTTCGAGGCAAGCTAAAAGTGGTCGATTCGGATATTGATTTTTGAGTGCACTTACTGTGGCTTTAGCCTTTGAAGGCGCGTGTGCAAAATCTAGATAAGCTATTGAGTTTTCTGTAGCGGTGATTTGTTCTAGACGTTTTGCTGCGCCAGTAAACGAAGCCATTGCTTCAAAGAATTTCAATTTATCAATTCCTTCATTTTCACAAATTAGGCGAGCGGCTTCTAAGTTTTGGAGATTGTGTTTTCCAAATATTTTTAATGGGTATTTTTTATTTTCATCTACGATATAGGTAATATTCCCTTGCACTTCATGTGGCGGAGTATCATAAGCAATGGATCGAAAGTGTGTAAACTTTTGTACTAATTTTTCTAGATGACGATCACCTTTATACCAACAAAGTAAGGCATTAGCAGGTAAGGTTTCCATAAAACGTTCGAATTGTTTGACATAGTTTTCAAAGGTAGGAAAGACATTAATGTGATCCCAGGCGATGCCCGTAAGGATAGCAGCATGTGGTTTATAAAAGTGAAACTTTGGGATGGGTTGTAATGTAGAAGAGAGGTATTCATCTCCTTCAATAACCATTCTGGGCGCTTGGGTTAGCGCAACCATATTTTGGAAACCATCTAGTTGTGCACCGACCAAATAATCAGATGCTATATTTAGATAATGGAATACATGTAAAATCATGGCTGTGGTAGAGGTTTTCCCATGACTTCCTCCAATTACAATGCGTTGTTTATTTTTGCTATGTTCATATATAAACTCTGGATAAGAGAGGATTGGTAAATTTAATGATTTAGCTTTTGCCAATTCTGGATTATCTGCTCGGGCATGCATTCCTAGAATAATTAAATCTAAGTCTTTAGTGATTCGATCTGGCACCCATCCCATTTCGGAAGGTAATAATCCAGCTTTTTCGAGTCTTGATTTTGCTGGATCATAAATCTCATCATCTGATCCTGACACCTTTACCCCATTTGCTTGTAAAGCGAGTGCAAGATTATGCATAGCACTTCCTCCGATAGCGATTAAATGAATTTGCTTCATATTGCAACTTATTGTTAACTAAAGACGTTTAATTATTAAAAGAATAATATTCTAGATTTAGAAAATGGTTTTAAAGATGGATTTATCATTTTGCCATTAACTGTGCATCTTCTACAATATTTATTCGTAAAAAACGTGTAATATATATCTTTGGATTGGAATTTGTTGGGTTATTGTAATGAATTGCTGACAAAATGCTTACAATAAGGGTGAAATAAATAAAAAAAAACATCCGTTTATATAAGGTATGCAATCAATTGCAATATTATTCTTAAATTTATGTCCATATTAAAATAATAATATTATGAATACCAAAATTAAAAATTGCCTAGCTGTTTTCACTTTAGTTCTTTTCATTAGTGCAATCAGTTCTTGTAATAGAGGCTTAGGATGTCCAAATAATTTTTCTGTGGAAGCATCTACTCAAGCATCATTTGATCTTAATGAGCCTTTGATGATTCACCCAGATCAATTATAATTGATATCCTCATATAATAAGCCCCCTTATTCTTTTTATTAGAAATAATAAGGGGGTAAGACTTATAATCCTTTCCGTTTGTGATACATGGCGCATGAGATAATTTTGACTCGAGATGGTTCTCACTCTATTCTACATCAAACCTTTGATGTAACCTATCATTCGATTCATGGGGCAATACAAGAAACTCAACATGTGTTTATCAATTCGGCGTTTCGTTTAAAGGCGATTGTACAAGAAGACATTTCGATATTGGAGATTGGTTTTGGTACAGGTTTAAATGCAATGATGACCTATTTAGAAGCTAAGCGATTGGATAAAAAGGTCGATTATTGTGCTATCGAAGCTTATCCACTTACGATGGAGACTATTCGATCGTTGAATTATTGTGAAGAAATGGCTTGTTTAGAAGAGCAAAAAAGTTTTGAGCAGCTACACAGATTACCTTGGGAAACCACTCAACAATTAGATCATAATTTTTCATTTAAGAAATTGAAACAACAAATAGAATCTGTTGCTTTTGATAATCAATTTGATATCATTTATTTTGATGCCTTTGCCCCCAATGCTCAACCTGAGTTATGGGAATTATCGGTATTTAAACATATGTTTGAAAGTTTAAAACCTGAAGGTGTTTTAGTTACTTACTGTGCAAAAGGAGTAGTTAAACGGACGATGAAAGCTGCAGGTTTTATCATAGAAGCGATACCAGGGCCACCTGGTAAGCGGGAAATGACGCGAGCAATCAAGCCTTCTCCCCGGCTCTAATCCGTTGTCATTCAGTTGTTAATAAAAAGTTAAAAAAAAAATTGTTTTACAGACAGCGTTTTCAACTTTTCGCCCGTTCTCTTTTTGTAATTCAATTTATTCATCTATTCATATCTTTTATAGCCTATAGATCAAATTTACATTCTAGTAAATGAAATAATTTTAAGACATTAAGAAATGTCAATTCTATTTTAGTACATAGAACCGCGATTATTAGTAAAATAGGTTATCAAATCATTTTTTCAATTGGTTTTGGGAGTATTCTTTTTATGTCCTCCAATGAAAATTTCTGTTGATTTTCTAATCATTTTTATTTGTAATTAAAACAAAGTACAAGGTAAATATTTTATCCTTGTCAACCGCTTATTATCCACCATCCAAAATATTGGTGGAGTTGGTGCTTTAAATAGCTATTCCAGCTCCAAATGTTTAGTATATTCTACTAAACAAAAGTTACGGTTTGTTAAGGGTGAACCAGGAGGATCCTGAAAAAAGATTCAGGATTCTCCAATTTATTTTTAATTTAAGAAAATGTCACATATTTGACTCTTATTTTAGCAACCAAATTACATTATTGCTCGTATATTAGGAGCGAGAAGAATAAATTGGATATTGTTAATCAATAAAATAAGAATTTTGACTAAAAATATTTGAGTTTTGTCATGAAATAACCCTTTCATTTCTAAGTAATTAATTAATTTTAAGGAATAATTTTTGCTAAAAGTTCCTTAACTATTGAAACAAGGTAAAAAATAAACATTAACATAAGATATGAACATATTAAAATGCATAGGAATAATCCTCTCTGTTTGGTTTTTTAGTTTTCCATTATATGGACAAAAATATAGTAATGAATTTTTATCCATTGGAGTTGGTGCTCGTGCACAAGGTATGGGCAGCGCGCAAGTAGCGGGAACAGATGATGTGGCTGCAGCTTATTGGAATCCTGCTGGATTAATGAATATCCAAGAGAAGTTACAGATTGGTATCATGCACTCGGAATGGTTTGCAGGAATTGGGAAGTATGATTATGTAGGTTTTGCCCTTCCATTTCAAGACAGAAAACGGGTAATGGCTTTTTCATTTATTCGTTTTGGTATAGATAATATTCCAAACACCCTTTCTTTATATAGAGATGATGGTAGTATAGATTATAGCAATATTTCTCCTTTCTCTGCGGCAGATTATGCCTTATTATTTTCTTATGCACAACATATTATTCCCAAGTTGTCTATAGGCGGAAATGTAAAAATTGTGCATCATAAAGTGGGTCCTTTTGCTAGTTCTTGGGGATTTGGCTTAGATGCGGGTTTGCAATATAAAAATAAGGGCTTACGTCTTGGATTATTAGCAAAAGATATAACCACTACCTTTAATGCATGGAATTTCCGTTTCACCGATGATGAAATTCAAACTTTACAGCTTACAGGAAATGAAGTACCTGTGAGTACAGTAGAAATTACCAAACCTCAATTTATTTTAGGTGCTGCCTATCGAAAAGACTTTCCGATTAATACGAAGAAAGTAGAAAATCAACAAAAAGATAAGATCCGAACGATTGGTGTTTTAGCAGAAGTCGATTTTGCTTTCACTACAGATGGACGACGAAATGTATTAATTTCAGCTAACCCGATTAGTATTGATCCATCATTAGGCGTAGAATTTAATTATAACAAGTTGGTCTTTATTCGAGGAGGAATTAATAAATTTCAAAAAAAGACAGATTTACTAGGAAAAGAATATTTGACATTACAACCTAATGCAGGAATAGGAATTAAAATTTTTAAAATTCGTTTGGACTATGCATTAACGAATGTTGGGAATCAATCCGACAATCTATATTCCCATGTCATATCCATGACTTTAGATTTAAATTTCAATTACTTAAGCAATGCTTTAAAAAACGCTGAATAAATGCTACGTTCCACCATTAGGAATATCATTTTACTTTGGATTTTATCAACGATCACCCTTCAAGCTCAAGTTCGAAAATTTAGTAATGAATTTTTGTCTATTGGTGTAGGGGCAAGAGGTCATGGAATGGCTGGTGCACAAGTCGCATCTATTTCAGATGCCAATTCTGCTTATTGGAATCCCGCAGGATTAGGTTTTATGAACTCTAGTTTTCAGGTTTGTGCCATGCATGCCGAATGGTATGCTGGGATTGGTAAATATGATTACTTGTCCATCGCCAAGCCACTAGGTAATGGTCCCAAGCGGAATAATGTAATTGGGTTTTCATTAGTACGACTAGGAGTAGATAATATACCCAACACCTTTAATCTACTCAATGGAGACGGAGGTATTAATTATGATAATGTCACCCCCTTTTCTGCGGCAGATTATGCGGGTTTTATGAGTTATGCTCGGTTGTTAGGTCAAACAGGATTAAGCATAGGAGGAAACATAAAGATGATTCATAGGAAAGCAGGGAAGTTTGCTAATGCATGGGGCTTTGGATTAGATTTAGGAATACAATATAGAAAAAACAACTTTTCTTTTGGAACGATGTTTAAGGATGTAAGTTCTACATTTAATGCTTGGCAATTTAATTTTACAGAAGAAGAAAAATTAATTTTGGGTATTACAGGAAATGAAATTCCAGAAAACTCATTAGAAATCACACGGCCTAAATTTATTTTAGGAACTGCATATTCGATACCGATGGGTAAACATTTTAGTTTACTTACAGAGTTAAATGTGGATGTTACTACCGATGGCCAACGGAATGTATTGGTTAGTAGTAAAGCCTTTAATTTAGATCCTTCATTAGGTATAGAAGCAAATTACAGAAATATTATTTTCCTTCGTGGCGGTATAGGCAAATTACAAAAAGTAATAGACATTACAGATCCTTCAAAAAGCTTGTATTCTTTTCAGCCTAATGTAGGAGTAGGTGTACATGTTGCCCGAATCGGCATTGATTACGCTTTTACCGATATTGGCGATTTTTCAGAAGGATTATATTCCCACGTTTTCTCCTTAATTATTGATTTAAAACCGAAGCAAAAGACCAAGCTTCCTGGTAATGATGCCCCCCCTATTCCATCAGCGCCAAAACGAATTATTGAACAAATTGATTAAAACACTTATACTTATGAAAAAGTATTTTGCAATCCTAATATTAATAAATTTATGCTTTCTTTCTTATCAATCCAATGGTCAAATGGTGATGGGATCTGACACCCTTTATGGTAATGAATGGATTGATTATGACCAATCTTATTATAAAGTCTTGGTTCCACAAGATGGAGTATTCAAACTTTCTAAACAAGCACTTTCTTCGGTAGGTGTAGATATGAATTCAGTCAATGGAGCTGACTTTCAATTGTTTAATAATGGTCAAGAAATTCCGCTCTATGTTTCTAATAATGGTACTTTTGGAAATAATGATTTCATAGAATTTTATGGAAAAAAGAATACAGGGGAAATTGATAAGTATTTATAT
The DNA here is from genome assembly GCA_020629935.1 of Saprospiraceae bacterium. Classification (GTDB taxonomy): domain Bacteria; phylum Bacteroidota; class Bacteroidia; order Chitinophagales; family Saprospiraceae; genus JAHDCJ01. Next base: position 28,864 of record JAHDCJ010000046.1, read on the forward strand.
AAAAATGAGGAAGACCAAGCAAATCCATACTATAGTTTATTCTCTGATACGGCTAGTTATTTTTTAACCTTCAATACCAATTCAGGCCATAAACGACTTAACCCCACAGCCAATGACTTAACCAATCTTCCCGCTGCAGAATCTTTTTTCATGCATAAAGAAGTCAATTTCTTCAAACAAAGTTATTTGGCAGGTTATGATATAAATGGGCTAAATGAATCAAGAATAGATATTGGAGAAGGATGGTCAAGAGGATGGGCTAAAG
>JAHDCJ010000046.1:29228-37810 GCA_020629935.1 Saprospiraceae bacterium
CTAAATGAATCAAGAATAGATATTGGAGAAGGATGGTCAAGAGGATGGGCTAAAGGGAGAAACCATACGATTCCATTAGATGGAATCGTTACTTCTGGTCCTAGTACTACATTTACTACCCGAATTACTTCTTATCATGGAGAACATCAATTAGAACTTTCCTTAGATGAAAATGTCGTACTTACTGAATTTTATAATGGTTTTGTAACCAATGATTATGAAGTGGTTGTTCCTTCTAGCGGATTAGGCAATTCTACCACATTTAGGGTAGAAGGTGTGTTACCTGACGAATATCATTCTGCCGCATACATCAATGTAGAATATCCGAGAAATTTTGATTTTAGCGGCGAATCCCTCTTTACGTTCAGCCTTCCAGCAAGTTCAAATGGCATGTATTTGGAAATCAGTAATTTTGATATTTCAGGAACTCCATTTTTATATGATTTAACCAACGAAATAAGTATAGAAACTACCATTGCAGGAAGTACGGTAAGAATCAAACTTCCGCCATCAAGTGTAGCACGCGAATTAGTCTTAATCAATCGGAGTGCAAGTTTAGAACCTAACATAGAGCCTGTAACCTTTGTTAATTATAATGTAGTTCAAGGAGATTATATTATTTTATCAAACCGTGCTCTTTTTAATGATGGTAATGGAACCAATTGGGTGCAAGAATATGCTGATTATCGATCAACTACAGGGTTTAATTCTTTGGTAGTTGACGTAGAACAATTATACGACCAGTTCGGTTATGGGACACGTAAGCAATTGCAATCATTCCGAAACTTTGGTCATTTTATTCGTAAAAATTGGACAACTACCCCGCCAAAATATGTTTTCATTATTGGAAAAGGTAGAGGTTATCAACCGATTCGAGTTAATCCAACGGCCAACTGGTCCTTTGATCTTATTCCTCCTTTTTATGATTCTGATAATCTTTTAATTACGGAGAACACTTCTTCCGATGAACCTCTTTTTCCAATTGGTCGATTGGCCGCATTAAATCCAGCAGAAGTAAAACTTTATTTAGAAAAAGTTAGTCAATTTGAAAATAACCAAAATCTTCCACAAACTTTAGATGATAAAGCGTGGATGAAACGAGTGGTTCACTTGGGTGGAGGAGATCCAACAATTCAAGCGGCTATTCAAAATAATTTAAATAGTTATAAAAGTATCATTGAGAATTCAAGTTATGGGGCGGATGTTTATTCCTTTTTCAAGACGAGTACAGATCCGATTCAAATTTCGCAATCAGATTTATTAGACTCCTTGATTAATGATGGAACTTCCATGATTACTTTCTTCGGACACTCTTCTCCTAACTCATTTGATTTTAATTTAGATACGCCAGAAGCTTATGAGAATCAAAATAAATATCCATTGATTTTCTCTTTAGGTTGTTTTACTGGTCAACTATTTAAGCGGACCACTGGCCTTAGTGAAAAATTTGTACTTATTGAAAATAAAGGAGCCATTGCATTTATGGCCTCTGGGCAATTGTCTAGTTTTGGCGCATTAAATTCTTGGGGCGATCGGTTTTATAGAAATGTTTCTAATAATGTATATGGACAAGGTATTGGAGATGCCATTAAAGCAACGATTGGCAATTTAGATAATTCGAGTTTTGATACAAGAAGACTGAATCAACAAATGGCTTTACATGGAGATCCTGCCGTAAGATTAAACACACATGCTGCTCCGGATTACTTAGTCAAAACTAGTGCCGTTAGTTTTGAGCCGGATTTAATTTCTACTTCCTTAGATAGTTTTGATATGAATATTACCGTTTCAAATATAGGAAGAAATATTGCAAGTAACTTTAGACTTAAAGTAGATCGTACATTACCTGGAGGTACCGTAATAACGGTTGTAGATGAATCTATTCCCGCTCCAGCCTATGAAGGAACCTATACCTTTACACTTGAAGTCGGTGATAATTCACTAGGACAAAATCAGTTTTGCATCACCGTAGATTCAGAAGATGAAATAAGCGAAGGACCTTTACCTTTTGCCGAATCAAACAATTCTTTTTGTTTAAATCAATATATCTTATCTGATGATATTTTACCAGTTTCGCCATACCCTTTTAGTATTATTCCTGATCAAGGAATTACATTAAAAGCTTCAATTACCAATCCTTTTGCAGAAGAACTCGATTTCTTTTTTGAAATTGATACGACCGAACTATTTGATAGTCCGTTAAAACAAACTACAGTTATTACTCAAGATGGAGGATTATTAGAATGGACGCCTTCATTAACTTATGCAGATAGTACGGTATATTATTGGAGAGTTCAGGTAGACCCAACGCAAGTGAATAATTCGAGTGGATGGAAGACCCAATCATTTATTTACTTAGCCGACGAATTTCCAGGTTGGAATCAATCGCATTATTATCAATATACTTATGATGCTTATTCTAATATTTCTTTAGAACCAAATCGTAAATTTAAGTTTATTGATGACTTCATTACTCTAAAAGTAGCGACTGCCTATCCAGGCGTTTTAATCAATGACCAAATTGCATTTTTTGTCAATGGTTCTCGGGTGTTTAATCATAATGATTGTCGATATTTTGGTACTATGAATTTTTTCGTTATTGATCCTTCCACTGGTCAACCTTGGCTTAATTATGATCAAGGAAATGGATTTAGTTTATATGAATCGAAACGTTGTGGAGATGGTCTAGCCAATTTTGCATATGACATGACTGACAGTCTTGACCGAGCAAGAGCAATGAATTTTATCGACCTTATTCCTAATGGACATTATTTAGTCGGATGGACAATTGATGATTATCAATCGGAAACTTGGTTATCTGATTCTACCTCTGTGGGAGATCGAACGATCTATAATACCTTAGAAACATTAGGTGCTACTCAGATTCGTAATATTACGCAAAGTAATGGGAATGTGCCTTATTCATTTTTTGCCCAAAAAGGAAATCCTGCGACTACACAGGAAGATCATGCGACAGATATTGAATCAACCTTACTCGCTGATTATTTATTGCCTGGAAGTTGGGATCAAGGTTTTGTAGAAACGCCATTAATTGGCCCTGCCTTAGATTGGGGATCTGTACATTGGTCTACTTCTACTACAGATGGTCTTCCTGCGAATGATGCCGAATATGTAACCATCATTGGGCAAGACATAAATAATAACTTTACTGTTTTAAAAGATAATGTACTCACTACAGATACTACATTAAACTTTATCGACGCTGCATTTTATCCTTTCATTAAGGTACAATATCATGCCACAGACCCGACAACCAAAACGGTCCCACAGATCGATTATTTAAGGGTTTTATTTGATGAAATCCCAGAAGCAGCCCTAAGGCCAGAAGTGAGTTTTAGCTTAGATAGTGATACCATTCAACAAGGGAAAGATTTAGAACTTGCTATTGCGGTAGAAAATATTAGCAATGCCGATATGGATAGTCTCTTAATGAAATTCCAATTAGTAGATGCTTCAAATAATGTAACTGATTTTTATAAAAGATATCCTCCATTATTAAAAGGAGATGTCTTTAATGCTGAACTTACTTTACCTACTCGAAATTTAAGTGGGGTAAATCAAATCATTATTGAGGCTAATCCAGAAAATGATCAACCTGAGCAGTTTCACTTCAACAATATTGCGATTGTTAAATTTTATGTATCAAGAGATTTATTCAATCCATTATTGGACGTGACCTTTGATGGAAGACATATTATGGAAGGGGATTTAGTTTCCGCAGAGCCGAATATTCTAATTACCTTAAAAGATGAAAATAAATTTCTAGAATTAAGTGATACCTCTTTGTTCAAAATTTTGATGCAATATCCAAATGAGGCTACGCTAAGAGAAATTAATTTCAATGATCCTATTGTAAACTTTTATCCTGCAAATCCATCTTTATTGGATACCGAAAATAAAGCAACCATTGAAATAAATCCAATACTCGTTGCGGATGGAGATTATACTTTATTTGTACAAGCAGAAGATGCCACTGGAAATCAGTCGGGTGATCTTGATTATAAAGTTACCTTTAAGATCATCAATGGGCAAATGATTTCAAATATTCTTAATTATCCCAATCCGTTTACCACTTCTACCCGATTTGTCTTTACCTTAACGGGAACAGAAATGCCTGATGATATCAAGATTCAAATCATGACGGTTTCAGGAACGGTAGTACGAGAAATAATGATGGATGAATTAGGTCCTTTAAATATCGGAAACAACATTACTGATTTTGCTTGGGATGGTACGGATCAATATGGTGATCGTCTAGCAAATGGTGTTTACCTTTATCGGGTGATTGCCAAGCTCAACGGACAAGATATCGAAAACTATAATAACAACACCAATCAATATTTTGATAAAGGTTTTGGAAAAATGTATTTGATGAGATAAGATTTTTTGTAAAGAAATTATAAAAGAAAAAGCCGATTTAAGATATTCTTGAATCGGCTTTTTTATTTTTATTCGAAAAAAAAATTACCGAGCCCTTCCTTTTCGTTTATAGTTGTAATTTAATATTTGTAAAACCATCGTACCAATCCCTCCTTGATTTTTTTCTGAGTTACTCATTACAATAACCCCTGTACCTGTTTCTTTCACAAAAGAAATATGGGTTCGATGACCATTGGTAACGCCACTATGTGCAATCACATCAAAAAACTTTTTACGCGTAAAAATACGATGCCAAGCCATACCAATATCCACTTTAGGAATTTCAGTTACGGCTTGTTTCTCATGCATATAACCAATAGATGCTCCCATATCTTTATTCGATATTTCTAAATTCATTCGCACAAATTTTATCAAATCATTCATAGTAGATTTAAGACCTATAGCACCTGCAAAAGAATCAGAAGTCCAAAGTCTTGCCAAATTTCCAGCATGGGAATAGCCTTGGGCCAAATGTTTTTTTTGTGTAGGAGATAATTTAATTGTCGTATTTTCTAAAGCCAAAGGTTTGATTATTTTTTCTTTTAATAAATCAAAAAAAGATTGATCGCTTAACTTTTCTAAAATTAAAGATAAGATCGCATAGCCCGCATGAGAGTACACATACTTCTCTCCTATCGCTCGAATTGGACGATATTCACTTAAGAAATCTATCAAATCTTTTCGTTGATAATTGGCGTATGGATCGTCAGCACTTTTTTCTTTTACTCCAAAGTTAAATGGCAATTTAGGTAAACCAGAAAAATGGGTGGTTAAATCTTTAATAGTGATTGCTTGGTCGTTAAAATGAAGATGCTTCATGTCCAGCTGGCTTCCTAAAGAAGTATCGTAAGTGAGTAATCCCTCATTTACAGCCATCTGAATTAAGGTAGCCGTAAACACCTTAGAAACAGAACCTATTTCAAAAATGGTATTTTTATTTGGTTGAACCCCATTGCCTTTTTCAGTTTCTCCATAAGAAAAAACATAGGTTGAATCATTGTCAATGACTCCAATAATAATACCTGGAATTTCATCGAAATCCACGGTCTTATACACCAATTTCGAAATTGTCTTTTCTAGTTCGGCTTGTTGTGCATTGACAGAAAAAGCAATACTCACTAAAAACAATCCTAATATTTTTTTCATAGAACTAAATTTAAATTTTAGTCATTTCAAATATGCCACAACCTAAGGTACAACCAAAATTATGCCTTATCGCTTCCTCCTTCATTTCTACATCTTCAAATAATAGGCCATCATCATTTACATAAGAAAACCGATCAATCCGATATTTATTGTTAAAAAGCGTCAACAAATAGGAAATAGACCAAACCCGATGTGCGTTAAACTCAATTCGCAATGGGCCGATTGGGCCAGAAAAATAAAATTTACCGCCTTTTTCTAACATTTGATAAATATGCTTAAAGGCTTTTAAATGACCTTCTGCATCAATAGGGTCGCTATATCGTCCCAAGCCAAAATGCTCAATGGCATGTAATGAAGATAAGGAATCACAAGCATTCTCTAAGGCAGGATCCCAATCCATTAAATCCGCTTGAATAAAGGTAATATTTTTAATGGTCGCTGGTTGAGGACGAATATCAAAAACTTCGACCTCTCGAAAAATAGCTAGATGAGCAATAAATCCATCAATACGAGAACCGATATCAATATGACGTGTTGGGTTATTTTTATAGATTTGCTGAGCAACCACCATGTCTTGATGAAAATAAGCACCTCTTGCCTCTCCATTCGTGGCCTTTTTATCAAAAAATATAGGAAAGAATCTCCCCAACTTAAAGTCAGAATTCTGACCTAATTGTTTTTTTAACTGATGATATTCTTTAAAAAAAGAAGGTATTCCACTAATAAATTGCCAACCTTTTCCTGGGAAAAAACCCAAATGATTCATTAATTTCCGAATAGCTCTTAATAGTCTTCGCATGAAAAAATCAATCTATTTTTTTCCCTTTCATCGCATGACTTATTGCATGATCCATTACTCGGTGCGCCAATGGGTTGGTGTATTCGTTGAGTTCATCCATGGCTTTATTGATTAAATCTTTATCTTCTCCTTTTACAGATTCGCTCAATTGATCGACTAATTTTTGAGTAGTACTCCTTTCCTCTTCACTTAAAATTTCTACATTGTTTTTCAAAAACTTTTTGGAAGAGAGGATAATATTTTGAGCTTCTACCCTAGCCTCTTGTAAAGCTCGAATTGCCATGTCGCTCTTCGCATGCTTTAGTGAATCCAGTAACATTTGTCCCATTTCCTCTTCAGTAATGCCGTATTGTGATCGCATTTGAATCGATTGACTGACTCCAGAGCGCAATTCTTGTGCTTTTACTGTAAGTATTCCATCGGCATCTAAGATAAAATGAATTTCAATTTTGGGCAATCCAGCGGCCATTGGAGGAATACCTTCTAAAATAAATTCACCCAATTTTCTATTGTCTTGCACCATATCTCGCTCGCCTTGAAAAACAGCAATCTTGAGTTTTACTTGACCATCTACAGAGGTTGTATATTGCCTTCCTGCCTTTACAGGCACTTTAGAATTTCTAGGTATAATTACATCTATTAAACCGCCGATGGTTTCGATGCCCATAGAAAGTGGCGTAACATCAATAAGCAAAAGATCCTTATTATTTCCTGCTAAAATATCTGCTTGAATAGCTGCGCCTAAAGCCACTACTTGGTCAGGATCAATGGCATCAAATGGTTTTTTTCCAAAGCATTTTTCTACAGATGCTTTTACTAAAGGAACCCGAGTAGAACCACCGACTAAGATCACTTGGTCTATGGCTTCAATTTCTAGTTTAGCATCCTTTAAGGCCGATTGGCAAGCAGCTAATGTTTTATTTATTAAAGGTTGAATCAAAGATTCAAATTGAGTCTTTGAGATTTGGCAATGAATAGTACCAATCTGTGCATCAAAATGATCATGGGTAGAAAGATGCTTCTTCGCTTCCTCTGCTTTGAGTCGCAACGATTGACTTAATGATTTGTCCTGATTAACTGTACTTACTTCTAGTTTATTCTCCTTAATCCAAAAATCCATAATGGCTCGATCGAAATCATCACCACCCAAAAAAGTATCGCCATTGGTAGATAAGACTTCAAAAATACCTTGGGTAATGTGCAAGATAGAAATATCAAATGTTCCTCCACCAAGGTCATAAACGGCCACTGTCTTTTCTTCTTCCATATCTAAACCAATCCCATAGGTCAGGCTTGCCGCAGTAGGTTCATTAACTATACGCAAAACATCAAGACCTGCAAGTTTCCCTGCATCTCTAGTAGATTGTCTTTGGGCATCGTTAAAATAAGCGGGCACTGTAATCACTGCTTTAGACACCGTTTCCCCTAACACTTTTTCTGCTCTGCTTTTTAAGGCAGCAAGAATTTGTGCCGACAATTCGATGGGAGTATAAAATCGATCATTGACTCGAACTTTCACCAATCGTTCTTGATCTTCATCAATAATTTTATATCCTAAATAGCCTTCTACTTGATCTACATCTTGATACGATTTACCCATCAATCGTTTGACAGAATAAATGGTATTTAGCGGATCTTCAATTAAATACGATTTGGCAGAATTTCCGATGGTTGCTCTTTGATTTTCATCAAAATGAATTACGGAGGGAACCAATGTATTTCCTCCATTTTCATCTTTTAATGCATAAGGTTTTCCATCCTTCATAAAAGCGATTAAACTATTGGTGGTACCTAAGTCAATCCCTACAATGAGTTCATTAGGCTGCTCTTCCTTTATTGCTCCTTTACCTAGATCTATTGAAATCTTTGCCATTTGCTTTATTTTGAATTGCAAAGATAGCTATTTTTTTAGGATTCAAGTAAATCTGACTACCTACTTGGACAAGTTGCTTGGAAGGTTCAGTACGCAGTACCGAGCGCATGCGAAGCCTGTAAAGGAACGACCCGAAGTGCAACGCAGGGATGGCCCATAATAATAGAGCATATTCCTTATGAAAAAAGAAGAGTCATGAAAAATTTATGCACTAAAACAATAATTTGAAAAGTCCAAGTCACTTTTTTTTAAAAGGATAAACGTTTATTTAAATGGATTTTTTGGTCCAAAATGAACAGCGACACTTAAAAAAGGTAAAGGCAA
>JAHDCJ010000047.1:0-26338 GCA_020629935.1 Saprospiraceae bacterium
ATAAGTTAAAATCGGTTCGGTTAAAATGTTGTCTCGGACTATACCGGGAAAAAGAGGGATTATAAGTATTCTGGTAAAATTATATTGCCTTTTTGCATTTTTTGAAATTTAATGTTAAATAATGGTTTGGATAGGTAGGTTGGATATTGATCTAACATTTTATTTCTAAATTAATCTCAAGCTTTTAAGTCATTATACACTTGAAGATTTTTTTTATAAATACTCTGGAAAAATTACATTCGTTTTCATCTCTTTAATTTTTGATTTGTTTCGTAATAACTGCGTCGTAATGACAATACAATTTTACGCCTATTTATATAGGGTAGAAAGTACACTTATTTAAGTTTATTTTAAAAAACAACAGACAAAAAACACACAATTAACTTAAATTCAATTATTTATACAAATTTTGAATCAAAAATAAAATTCAATTATTGTACGAAAAAAGGAACAAAAAAAAATCATTTTTTCATTTCTAAAAATGAAAAATGACTTTTAAAATTATTTTTGACATTATAAAAAATAAAATTTGGAGGGATCTGGGTCTATTTTCAGTAAAAAAAATCTCGTCACATTGATTAATTTTATGCACTTGACACTAAAATCAACATTTTTTTTCACTAAAAACAGTTAGAAAATCCTCCATTTTTCGTCCATATTATAGTCACAAAATGGTTTTTTATGCCCAAATAGATTGTTATTTAATAACCGTTTTAGACATAAAAAAAGCAAAACGAGATTTAATTAACTGTTTTTGATAAAATTTGATGGCACAAAAAAGGCGACGATGGAGCGATTGGACTAAGTGGCGATGATCGGTAACTCTACAAAGAAAGTAGTTCCTACATTAACTTCAGAATCGAAATAAATTTTTCCTAAAGCAGATTCAACAATGTTTCTTGAAATTGCTAAACCTAAGCCCATACCAGAATTTTTTGTAGTAAAGTTGGGTACAAATACCGATTCATATTTATCCTCTGGTATTCCCATACCATTATCTACCACTTTAGTAATGGCCATATTTCCATGTTGTTCTAGAGAAATTACAATTGTTCCTTGTCGATCTTCAGGAATGGCTTGTATTGCGTTTTTCAATAAGTTATTATACACCCTCACTAATTGTTTTTTGTCTGCTAAAACCACCAATTCTTCTTTTTCCATTTCTAAAGAAATTTCAATATTATCCCTTTCACTAAAAAGATCAAATACTGAACTCACTAAATGATTAAGCACAAATTTTTCATTGGTAGCCGTTGGCATTTTCGCAAAATTGGAAAATTCAGAGGCAATATGAGATAGACTTTCAATTTGTTCTAATAAGGTAGCTGAAACCCGACTTACCAAAGGCGCTACATCTTCTGGGTTTGATTTAACCGCTTTCTCTAAGTATTGAATACTCAATTTCATTGGGGTTAGCGGGTTTTTAATTTCATGCGCCACCTGTTTTGCCATTTCTCTCCAGGCCATTTCTCGGTTAGATTGGGCAAGTAAATCGGCACTATGTTCCAATTCTAAGATCATTTTATTGTATTGGTTAATTAGCGTACCTATTTCGTCTTCATTTTTCCAAACCAAAGGTTTATTTTTTTCGCCAAGTTTAAATTTCCTCAACTTTTCTCCAATAGCAGTAAGTGGTCGAGTTACCGAATTTCCAATGGCAAGTGCGATGGCCACCGTAATTAAAAACAACAAGACATAAACATTAAGCATTGCTCCCATAAACTCAGAAACATCTCGACTCAAATTACCTTGACCTGAATAATAGGGTAAACCTATATAACCCAATATATCTTCATTATTATTTTTAAGCGGACGATATGCCGTTTTGTATTTAAGCGCCATAATCTTTTCATCATGTGTATATCGCTCTTCGCCTTGTAGTACTAACTTATTAAAAGCCAGTGGATGCATTTTGGTAGAGACTAAACCTCTTTCAAGAATTTCTTGTTGTGAAAGCGCAATCAAATCTCCTTCATCATTATATAGGTTCACATCCATATTATGAATTTCAGCCAATTTATTGACATCAGGTAGAACCACTAAGGTATCAGGCATTTCTTTTATTTCATTGCTTGCAGTTGCCAATACCCCTCTAACCTTACGATCTAAACGACCTTCATGATACTTTCTAAACTCATCTTTAAAATACAATAAGGTGATTACTCCAATGACTACAAATGAAATTAGAATTACAGCTAAAAAAGAGATATTAATTTTATTACGGAGCGTAGGGCCCGTTTTCCATTTTACTTGAAATGATCTAGAAGGTAATACCCTTGCTAAGAAGTTTATAGTTCCTAAGACAAGAATGACGATAAACTGTAAAACGAATAAATAGGAGAATAAAGAAAAAGGCTTAATCATACTATCCTTGTCCTTACTTACTACAATATATTTTTTAGCACTTGCTCGATAAATAATATGACGTTGTCCTGTCTCTTCGACTAAACGATATTCCTCTTCATTTAAGGATGGATAATTAAATGTGGGGCTGTATTGTGGATTGCTTTGATCGATTCGTTTTCCATCTTGGTAAATAGCAAAATTATATTGTTCAAATACCTCTGCACTTTTGAGGCGATCATCTAATAATAAAGCAGGATAAACATTGGTAACTTTAACATTTTTAGGTTTAAAATACAAAACCATTTGCCCTAAATCTTGATCTTCTTTTTTAATAGGCAACCGCGCAATATAAGCCGTCTTCGTTTCATCTGTCCAGAAAAACAAATATGGATTCGAGGTACCAGAAGATTGGTCAATCATCGTCTTAAATTCCTCATAAGGTACTTTTTCTCCTTTGAGTCCTATATTGTTTTTACTATATAAATGGATGGAATAATCATAGCGATTAAAAAGATAACTACCAATGTATCGTTTATCAATTCGTCGCTCAAATTCTTTCCTATTGGTAAATGGATTATTGTAGTTTAACTCAATGAATTTATCAGATAAAATTCGTTTATATACGGCATCAAATTGGAATTCGGTTTCAATATCAATTTCTTCCGCGAGTTTGGAAGCATAAATTTTTTGATAGTTGATATTTCGTTGTTTATTGAATGAAAATAATAAGAACGAAGACAAAGAAGCCATGATGATTAACCAGACCGTTACCCAAGTCAACGTCAATTCTTTGGCTTTGATAAATAACTCAAACAACAAGATATATCCTACAGAGAAAAAGAGTAATATTAAATAAACTACATCAAAAGCATTGGTCAAATTGAGCAACGTAAAAATACCTACTGCGGCAAATAAAAAGATAAACTTAGATTCTCCTTTCATTTCCATCGAGACAAAAAGATGCATGATTCGATGCGAAAAAAGGAAAAAAGCCATGAGTAAAACAGACAAACCAAATAAACCAAGAATACTATAAACACTAAGGCTAAACACATTATTTATTTCTAAGGAAATACCTGAGTTTAAAGCAAGGCTTTTAAACATCGAACTCAAAGCAAAAATTCCTGCAATGATAACAAAGTAAATTGTTGCCGAAAGCGTATACTTCGTTTGTAGTTCTTTTTGTCTAAGATGTTTTATTCTAAAAAATCGATGAAAGAAAACAGAAAGCCAAAGGAATAAAACCACATTAATCAAAAAGTCACCTAAAGAGCCCATCAGATCTGAAGAAGCAAAATGCCTAGGATTAAATAGCTCTAAGGCACGAAAGTCTTGGATTAAATTAAGTTGAACAGAAAGCACGCGAAGGATAAAAACAGAGAGTACGAGGAAAGCGACTCCCATCCATGCACTTCTTTTTTTACAAATGGAAACTGCAATGTTATTCAACAATAAAGCAAAGGCAATCACTCCAAGTAAATAAATAAATAAGATCAGTCCTTTATTTTTTTGAATAATTTCGACTCCATCTCCAGCTAAATAAAATAAGGGTTCTTTTTGATAATTATAGACCGCAAATTTTGTGGGTTTATTGGAAAGAAAAATAAAGGAAGGAATATCTGGTTGTAATGCAAATTGATTCTTGACATATTCATTTTGAAAGGAAAAAAAATATTTAACAGGAATAAGACCTACTAGAGTATAAGGAACATTATCTATGCGTATACTCCTTTGAAAATAGTCGTAAAATCCATTCTTTAATCGTTTCAAAGATGGCCCTTTATAGTCTGTTTCAATTTCACTTTTAAAAGGTAGAATACGATTACTTGACCAAAAAACTAAAGAATCTGTTTTATAAATATAAATAGAAAAGAGCGCATTGGATAAATCCTCTAGTTCCGAAAAAGTCAATTCTTTATTTATGGCCTGACTAACAAAACCTTGATCATCAATATAGGATAATAATTTTTGCTCTTGCTCTTGAAGTGCCTCTTCCAAACTAAGTGTATAATTACCTGGATTGGGTTCAGAATAACTTAAGCGTTGCAAGATATAACCTACAAAAAAGAAGGTTAAGGAGAGCAATAATATTTTTACGTTTTTTGACAATCTAAATATTTTTTTGGTATTGAAGGTTAGCCGCTTCGTAGCGTTTATTTTAACACAATAATAGCATCTCTATTTTCCCAAAATGTTTCTGGTTTTTTTATACTTAGATTATTACCATCAATTCGATAAGAGGCCGCAGGACGTTCTGGTAACACAGCGAGAATTGGACGTTCAAATGACAACTCTGTTTCGGTATAAAAGTTAATAGGTGCTGTCTTATCTATTTTAGATTGAAAATTGTCTTGTAGCTTTACTCCAATTTTTTTAAGCACACCTTTCTCTTTTAATTGCTTTTTCGTACCACTGAGATAATAACCTTTTACACATTCTGCGATAAAGCTATTTTTTTCTTCCAATACTTTTAAATTATCTGACAACACCACGGTTTGATTTCTCAAAGAATCTCGTTGTTTAGCCACTAAAGCATACTGTGTAGCTAATTCATTTTCAGTATATTTTAATTGGGCTTCTATTTGATTCATTTTGATTTCATAGCCTGCAATTTCCTGATCTTTCTCTTTTAACCGAACCTCGTATTGTTTAATTATTTTATTGATTGAATTGTTTTCGGTTTTTACACTATTCAATTTTTCTTGAAGCGCATTAGCTGCTTTTTGTGCTTTAATATTTTGCTCTTTTAACAAATTGATTCTCGCCATGATTTGTTCTTTCTGTAAGGCTGATCCACTTAAATCACCAATCATATTATCCATTTGCTTTTCACGCGCATCGATGTCGATCAATTGCTCATCAATCTCATTGATAATGTCTATGACTTGATCGTACTCTTCTCTGATCAAACTTTTATCATTTTGCAATTCATCAATTTCATCTTCTAGTTCGGCGATAGCCTCATTATGTTCTTGTGTACTATCTGATTGTCCACAACTCCAAAATAAAGTAGCCACAGAAAAGGCAAAGAATATCCAAACTATTTTTTTCATTTTTTTAGCTTTTAAGTCGTTATTTAAGTATCAAAATATTTATTCAACTATCCAATATTGATCGAGGTCAATAGATTCTATAAAGGCAACTCCGTTTCTAAAATAGATTTGTCCTTTTTCTAATTTTAATTGTGCGTTGTTATTCGTATTAAATGTAATTTGCAAAGTTTTACGATCCACGCGTCCTTGTATTTCTTCATATAATGCCCCAGAATTAATCGAGCAAACGATATCAATATAATGTTCTTTTTCCTCTACTTCTTTAAATCGAAGGCTTAAAATATTTTGATCATTATACTCTTCAATTTTACCCGTAAAGCGTCGTTCTTTCAATTGATCTAAATCTAAATTTCCAGGATTAATTTCATGTATTTTTTGGTTGACTAAAGTATTAAATTCACTCGCTTTAAAATCTTCACGAAACCGCTGATAGTAATAAATTGTATTTTTATCTAGAGCTTTTCTCCAAGCCACTCGTTCTTTCAAATTTATGGGTTCAACGGGTTCTTTTTTCGAATAAAAAGAAAACAATCCATATCCCACGATAGCAAATATACTCAGTAGTAATAAACCCTTTAGCCAATTACTTTTTTTTATGGGTTCTTCTTCAAAAGATAACTTCTCCTCTTCTTCAACTATTTGTTCTTCTTGAAGGCTTTTATCTATATCTAGGTTATTAAATTGTACTGCGTCTTCTGGTTTAAACCATTTTTGTAGTCCATCTAAAGATGCGATACGATGATTTGGATCAAAAATAGTGCCTTTCCTCAACACTGCCATTACTCCTTCATCTGGATGAGAGAAATCATTAAAAAATTGACTTAAAATATCAGAGGAAGTAAGTTGTCCCTCATGATGCATAAAGTTAAAGGGCGGTTCTTTTTTATTTAATATAGTCCAATAGTTTTGGCCTTTAATGAGGGTAAATAAAAAGCAAGATATAGAAAAGACATCGCTACACTCTTTCCTTCTTTTCTCTCCTAAATTAAAATAAACTTCAGGTGCAGCATGACTTACCTTATCTCCTGAATTTTGAAAAGAAAAATCGATAGGATATTTTGCTAATCCTACATTCATAAACTTTATTTGTCCGTCCTCTAAAACCCAAAGGTGATTTAAGAGTTGATCTCCTTGTATTGGCTCTTTGGCAAGAATGGCTTGGTATCCAGTTAAAATCTGATGAAAGCAAATTGATTTATTTTTCCAAGGTGCTTGGCTATTTTTAATTGCCCATTGCGCAATAGCCTCACCTGTTACATACTCATGCACCATTCCAAGTCTTTGATCGTCTAAATGGATTAATGCATAAGACTTAACTATAGATTTTAGTTTTTTGTATGCTTGAATCTTTTGATTTATGGATAAAATAAAACTCGATTTCTCGCTTGGTTTGAGCGCTTGTACATCAATAATTTCAAGTACAATTTTAATTTTGGTATTTTGAATAACCGCCTTCCATGTTTCTCCATATAGTCCCTTACCCCAATAAGAATCTAACTGAATAGATTCAACTACTCCGAGTTCAGCTATTCCTAGATTAAGAGGTATAATATGGCCTTTGGCAATGGACATCAATGCGCGCACGTTTATTGGTTATAATATCATTTTTTTATCCTTCCTATAAAGTCAGTACAATAAAGCTAAAGTACTATTTTTTGCAAAATAACACGATTAAACTAGAATTAGTTTAGTAATTACAACCTTTAGTAAATTATTAAGGAATAGCTAATTTCGAAGAGCAATGTATTTCATTTTGAAATAAACAAAAAAAAGGCTGTCCAAACAAATGGACAGCCTCTTGATATTTTAGATTAAGCTAAGCTTACTCAACGATCAATTTGTGTACTTCAGTTTGGTTGTCATTCGTTAATTTAAGAATGTACATTCCAGAAGCATAGTTAGTGATGTTCAAGTTATGTACTTGACCAGCACCTAAAGTAACAATACTTTGCGTCATTAATTTACCTTGAATGTCAAAAACTTCAAGAGAAACCTCACGGTTATTTCCATCATTTTGGATTTGGAATAATCCATTAGAAGGATTTGGAGTGATTGCGAAAGAGTGGTTAGCTGGATCAACGATTCCAATAGTACAAGCACCAGAAGCAACATTAACTGTTGAAACTCCAGTACAACCGTTATCATCAGTAACAGTAAGTGTATAAGTTATAGGAGCAGCATCAACAGAAGTAACTACTGGGTTAGCAGCAGAAGGATTGTCAAGACCAGTGCTTGGAGTCCAAGAGTAAGTATATCCACCAGAGTATGGTTGATATTGTACTAAGTTAACAATCATTTCATCAGCGAATCCAATTGCAGAGAATGGAGAAATTCCAAGTCCACAACCTGCTGAAGCGATATATGTAGGATTACCGTTAGTTGTTGCTGTTTCATTCACACCAATTGCTAAAGAATTTTGTACATCAGCATCTGTTCCATCAGGATTGAATACTTCTACTGCGAATAATCCACCAGCAGGAACTTCATAATTTGTTGGGAAAGACCAGTATTGAGGAGCAGCGATATCTGGTAAAGAAACAAGTACTTCATCAACAAGAGTCAATGTAGCTACTGTAAGATCCATTTGATCAATAGAATATAATCGCATAGTCAATGGTTGGAATCCTCCACCATTTGGTCCTGCTTCTGCACTAAAAATAGCAATTTCAATAGCGTCTAATTGGTATGCACCACTTACACCTAAATCAGTTGCGATATCAAATGCTCGGTAGAAAGAGTTATCAGAGATAAATCCACCTCCACGACAAGCTACACCACCATCAATAGTTTGGTCTAAGTTGTACGTTAAAGAGTTATCAACGATTACAGAGTTTCCAGAAGGAGCACCTCCTAAAGTAGCCATACAGTTAGCATCTAAAGCTTGATCAGCACCTGCATCAGCAGAACCAGGAATAGTTACAGAAGTAACTGCTTCAGGGTTTCCACAAAGGTCAGTTACAGTCACATCATAAGTTCCAGCATCAGCTAAAACTAAAGCGCCTGTTGTTCCATTACTCCAAGAGTAAGTGAAAGGAGCAGTACCAGAAGTTACTTCAACAGTAGCATATCCCATTCCACAGT
This sequence comes from Saprospiraceae bacterium, assembly GCA_020629935.1. Classification (GTDB taxonomy): domain Bacteria; phylum Bacteroidota; class Bacteroidia; order Chitinophagales; family Saprospiraceae; genus JAHDCJ01. Next base: position 8,481 of record JAHDCJ010000047.1, read on the forward strand.
AAGCAGGAAGTACAGTAGAAGATCCTAATACGATAGAAGCTGGAGCAGCTCCATCAGCAAGAGTTACCATGTCATTTGTTGTGTTTCCACAAGCATCAGTAACAGTAACAGTATAAGTTCCAGCAGCTAAACCACCAATAGTAGCATCAGTATCACCTGTGCTCCATAAGATAGAACCTGGGAATACCGCATCAAAATCAACAGAAGCCGTTCCATTAGAACCACCTTGACAATCAGGATCAGTACCAGTAACTGCATTAATAACAGGACCTGCACCAGGAGTAATCTCTGTAACAGTGATGTTTGTTAATGCACCATCAGGGTAATCAACTCCACCGTCATTTGACCAGTAATCAACAAGTACATAATAAGTCTCACCAACAGTAAGACATTCTAAGTTCAACCATGATGCGAAAGCAGCACCTGGAGCACCACATTCAGTAGTTCCATCAGGAGCAGTTCCTGAATCATCATTTCCATCTAATAAAGAAAAGGTAGAAAAGTCTGCGCAATCACCTACAGAATATACCGCTAATTGCGTATCATAGGTAGAAGAACATAAGTTTACTTCCACTGCACCTGAAGCAGGAGCTACGAAAGAAAACCAAATCGAAGCGGTGATTCCATCACCATCACACCAGTTGTGAGGAGCACATCCTGCATCAAAAGGAGGCTCTAAGTCAATCTCACCAGGTTCTACGGTTGCAGTATCGGAGCTCATAAGCCATCCAATACCATCATCCATAACCATCTGAGCGTTACAAACGTTGTCGTTTGGTGGAGGCGTTTGGCCGTATGCAGTACTTACTGCAAAAGCCATAATAGCCAAAATTAATAAACAAGTACTTTTAAGTGTCAATGTTTTCATACTTAACAGTTTTGGTTTGATTTGTTAAATAGTTATAAAATAAAGTGTTTCAAAATTAAATATACAGTAGGTTGTAAAGTTAAAAATTTTCTATTCTTAAAAAAAAAATTTAACAATATTAATTGAAAATCAATACCTAAGAATAAATCCTTAAACCTTACAATAAATTATAGACACCATTTTTTTAGGCTTCCCCTACTCCATCATCTCATATTCTTCAATCGGAGGACAGGTACATATCAAGTTTCGATCGCCATGTGTATTATTTACACGAGCTACCGATGCCCAAAATTTATTTTCTTTCACATAAGATAGCGGGAAAGCCGCTTTTTCTCTCGTATAAGGGAATGTCCATGTATCATTAGTCAATAAAACTAATGGATGAGGCGCATTAACCAATACATTGTTTTTTGCTTCTACTTCACCTGATTCAATCGACTTTATTTCGTGATAAATCGCGATCATCGCATCACAAAAACGATCAAGTTCTTCTTGACTTTCACTTTCCGTAGGTTCAATCATTATGGTACCTGCTACTGGAAAAGATAAAGTAGGCGCATGAAATCCATAATCCATAAGTCTTTTAGCCACATCTTCTGCCTGTACACCAATGGTCTTGTATTGGTTCAAATCAAGAATAAGTTCATGAGCTGCTCTTCCTCCAATCCCCGTATATAAGACAGGAAAATAATTTTCCAATCTTGCCTTAATATAGTTCGCATTTAAAATGGCTTGTCGAGTAGATTCTAATATTCCAACCTTTCCTAATAAACGAATGTATCCATAAGAGATTAATAGAATACTTGCACTACCCCAAGCGGCTGAAGATACTGCACGGATACTTGCACTTCGTTTAGTATCAGAAACACAATGGCCAGGTAAATAAGGAGCCAAACTATCATTTACACAAATAGGTCCCATACCTGGGCCTCCTCCTCCATGAGGAATACTAAAAGTCTTATGTAGATTCAGGTGGCAAACATCTGCTCCAATTTCTGCTGGACTTGTTAGTCCTACCTGGGCATTCATATTGGCTCCATCCATGTAAACTCGACCGCCATAAGTATGAATTACCTCACAAATTTCCTTTATCTCTGTTTCAAAAACTCCATGAGTAGATGGGTAAGTGACCATTAATGCGCCCAAATTATCTTTATGCGCTAATGCTTTAGCTTTTAGATCATCTAAAGAAATATTACCATGTTTATCACACTTCACTACGACTACTTTCATGCCTACCATGACCGCGCTCGCCGGATTGGTACCATGAGCAGAGGAAGGAATTAAAGCAATTTTTCGATGCCCATTCCCATTGGCTTCATGATATGCTTTGATGGCTAACAAACCTGCATATTCTCCTTGTGCGCCAGAATTTGGCTGTAAAGAACAAGCTTGAAATCCTGTAATTTCGCAGAGATATTCTTCTAACTCTTCAAAAATTTGATAGTAGCCCGCTACCTGATTAGCAGGTACAAACGGATGGATATTGGCAAAGGACGCCCAACTTACAGGTATTAATTCTGTAGCCGCATTTAGTTTCATCGTACATGATCCTAAAGGAATCATAGAATGCATTAAAGACAAATCTTTATTCTCTAACTTTTTAATATATCGCATCATTTTAGACTCTGAATGATGGCTTGAGAATATGGGATGATCCAAATAACTAGAGACTCTTTGTAACGATTTAGGAAATCTAAACTCCAAAGAGGCCGCTCGATCTTGATAAGAAGCATATTCTCCATTTTGAATCCCACTATTATAATTGGGGCTTTCTATCTTTTTAAATACGCCAACAATATCAAGTATCGCTTGAGTGTCTACTGTTTCATCTAAAGAAATACCAATCGCTCCTTCCATATAACGGAAGTTAATTTCCGAAGCTATAGCATTAGCTTGGATAGCTGTTTTTTGTTCTTCTGTAACTCGTATAAATAAGGTATCAAAAAAGGCTTCATTTTCATTCTTAAAACCTAAAGCTTCTAAATCGTCTGCAAGTAAACAAGCATAAGCATGTATGCGTTCGGCAATGGCTTTTAAGCCATCAGCTCCATGATAAACTGCATACATCCCTGCCATTATCGCCAATAAAGCTTGGGCAGTACAAATGTTGGAAGTGGCTTTATCTCTACGAATATGTTGCTCTCTAGTTTGTAAAGCCATCCGCAAAGCAGGATTTCCTAAACTATCTTCAGAAACACCTATAATACGACCAGGAATTTGTCGCTTAAAATCTTCTTTGGTTGCAAAATAAGCCGCATGTGGACCTCCAAAACCAAGAGGCACACCAAAACGTTGGGTATTTCCCACAACCGCATCTGCGCCCCAAGCAGAAGGCTCCTTCAATAAGGTCAGACTCAATATATCGGCGGCAACGGTTAAGTATATTTCGTTTTCGTTTAGTGTTTGACCAAAAGCTTGATAATCCTCAACTAATCCTTGGTCATTTGGATATTGCAAAAGCACTCCAAAATAATCTTTACTTGCTTCAAAGTCTTCCCAATTTCCTACTTCAATTTCAATATCGATGGGTTCGGCTCGTGTAAACAAAACATCAATAGTTTGTGGCAATACCGAATCTGAAACGAAAAATTTCCGAGCAATATCATCTCCTTTTTTTCGCTTATTTTTTATTCCATAAAACATGGCCATCGCTTCCGCTGCAGCTGTTCCTTCATCTAGTAAAGAGGCATTGGCAATAGGTAGACCCGTCAAATCACTTACCACTGTTTGAAAGTTCAAAAGCGCTTCTAAACGACCTTGAGAAATTTCTGCTTGGTAAGGCGTATATTGAGTATACCAACCTGGATTTTCAAAAATATTACGTAAAATAACAGATGGAGTAATAGTATTATAATACCCCATTCCAATGTAAGATTTGAATACGTTATTCTTATCAGCAATACCACGTACGTGATTTAGATAAGTATATTCAGTCATTGCTTCAGGCACATTTAATGGTTTCTGAAGTCGAATAGACGCAGGAACAGTTTCCTCAATTAAGGTATCTAAAGAATCTACACCAATAGTCTTAAGCATATTTTCTGTCTCCATTGTGGAATTGCCCACATGTCTTTTTATGAAGGAGTCAAAAGGCTGAATATTTAGCATTTTTTAGGCTTTTAAATGAAGTAGGAATTTACTTGCACAAGATAAGCATAAAAGATAATATATCATTCATATTAAATGCAATTCATTATATAGAAAATTGAATTTATTCAATACGAGTTACAGAGCTTACACTTTCTTCTTCCAAGAGGGTTTTAATAATAAATTGTAATTGATCAGTGTTGTTGACTACTACACTAATTTTTCCTTCAAAAAATCCGTCTTTTCCATCAAAAGCAATGGAACGCATATTTACTCTTAACTGATTGGTCAATACATTGGTGAGTCTTTGTACCACGCCAATATCATCAATCCCAATAATTAATAAATCCGCCACAAAAGAGGAATTAAAAGAAGATACCCAATCAGCTTGCATGACTCGATATCCATAATTAGCCAATAAATGGGTGGCATTTGGACAATTAGAACGATGAATTTTTACACCGTCTGTTGCTGTAGTATAAGCAAATATATCATCTCCTTGTACAGGTTTACAACAACTAGCCAATGAATATTGAAATTGGCTAGCATCTTCTCCATTAATAAGAAGTTTGGGTTTATTAACTCGCTTCCTTGCCGTTTCGCCTGGCAGTGGTTTTTGTACTTTCTCTTTAGGCTCCTCTTTCTCCTTAATCACCAAACGGCCATTAATTACATTAAACTCTTTTAATACCGTATGACTAATTGTTTCATTGGCTATTTCAAAGTAAAGATCGACGTGAGATTTGAGCTTTAGATATTTTACAATAGTATCTATATTTTCGTTATCAAACTCGATTTTTAAATTCTTACATTTTCGCATAAGAATTTCTTTACCATATTCTCCCGCCTTTCGTTTTTCTTCTTTTAATGCAGATCTTATTTTTGATCGAGCTTTACCTGTAATCACCAATTCTAGCCATCGTTCATTAGGTTTTTGGTTTTTAGAAGTCACCACCTCCATTCGATCCCCATTTTGGAGAACATACCCCATAGGCACTTGTCGATCATTGACGCGTACCCCAATGCAATGATACCCTACTTCCGTATGTATTTCAAACGCAAAGTCTAATCCTGTAGCTCCTTTCGGAAACATTCGCATTTCTCCTTTGGGCGTAAATACATATACTTCTTCGGCAAATAAATTACTTCGAAAATCATTGAGAAAGTCAATAGCGTTCCCTTCTTGAGATTCCATTAATTCTCTTACCCGTCCAAGCCAATGATCAAACACATTTCCAGAAGAGGCGACTCCTTTATATTTCCAATGGGCAGCAAATCCTTTTTCGGCGATTTCATCCATACGCTCACTTCGAATTTGGACTTCCACAAAACGTCCTTTAGGACCAAGTACCGTGGTATGAAGCGATTCATATCCATTCGCTTTAGGATTAGAAATCCAATCTCTCAATCGTTCTGGAATGGGTCGATAAAAATCGGTAATCATAGAATAAATTTGCCAACAAGAAGATTTTTCAAGTTCTATTGGCACATCGACCACCACTCGAATCGCAAATTTATCGTAGACATGTTCAAAAGGAACCTTTTGCTTTTTCATTTTTTTCCAAATCGAATTAATACTTTTAATTCGACCAAAAACACGGGCTTTGATTCCTAATTTGGAAACGGCATCTTCGATTTCTCCAATAATCTGTTTTATAAATCGATTACGCTCCCTTTTGGTCGCACTCAATTTATCAGCAATATCTTTATAAATCTCCGATTCGGTAATTTTCATACACAAATCTTCCAATTCCATTTTAATTGGATAAAGGCCCAACCGATGGGCTAAAGGAGCATAAACAAAAGCCGTTTCTGAAGCAATTTTATACTGCTTTTGTTTTGGCATTGAGCCTAAGGTTCGCATATTATGTAAGCGATCCGCAATTTTAACCAAAACCACACGAACGTCTTTGGTTAAAGTGACTAATATTTTTCTAAAATTTTCGGCTTGTGGGCTTTCTACATCATAAAGATCATCAAACTTCGTTAAGCCATCCACAATCATTTTGATTTTAGTACCAAATTGAGCTTCCAATTCATCTAAAGTGATTTTGGTGTCTTCTACGGTATCATGTAAAAGAGCGGAAATAATGGCTGTTGGTCCTAAAGCGATTTCGGCTGCACAAATTCGAGCGACTTCTATGGGATGAAAGATATAAGGTTCTCCTGATTTTCTGCGCTGTTCTTTATGCGCATCTAAAGCAATTTCAAAGGCTTTTCGGATATTTTTTTTATCTGAATCATCAAGGTTGGTGCTTATTGAACGCACCAAATTACGATAGGCTTTTTGAATTTGCCTTAATTCTTCTTCACTATATGCTTTTAGTTTATCTGCCACTGCTTGGGTATTCAAATAGGTAAATCAGTAGATTTGTTTATTATTTTTTTGTAGAAAAAGATCCATTCATTTTAAGTTAAAAAATGTATTCAAAACCGTTCTTTTTCAATTTTTTATTAAAAAAATAAAGACAAATATAAAAACGACTTAAAGCTATAAAAATTAACAGGAAATAAAAATTTATAGTGATACCATTTTTATTTTCAAAAATTACTTTATCTTTGCATTCCAATAGCGGGTGTGGTGAAATTGGTAGACACGCTAGACTTAGGATCTAGTGCCGCGAGGCTTGGGGGTTCGAGTCCCTCCACCCGCACAAACTAAGAAGGGTGATTTAGGTTCATTGGAATTCTAATTCATCCTTTTATTTTTTTATTCAACTTCTATATATATATTAATAATGGCAAATATTGTCCGAGAAGATAAAGAAGATTTAACTGCGGTACTTACCGTCAATTTATCTAAAGAAGATTACGCAGAACGCGTTGATAGTGAGCTTCGTAAGCTTCGCAAAAAAGTAAGTCTTAAAGGTTTCCGTAAAGGGAAAACGCCCATTTCTTTTGTAAAAAAAGTATATGGAAAGCAAGTGATGGCTGAAGCAATCAATAATTTATTGACAGAAGAATTAACGAATTATCTTAAAGATAATCAAATTGATATTTTGGGTCAACCACTTCCTGTTGAAGAGGAAGAGCCTGATTTTGATTTAAATGATGGAGGAGACTTTAAATTTCATTATGAATTGGGTTTAGCTCCTGAAGTAGCGCTTAAAGGTATTTCTAAAAAAACAACTATTGAGCGATATGACGTAGAAATAGACGACGAATTGCTTGAAAAGGAAACAACTCGAATGCGAAAACAAGCAGGAAAAAGTATTAATCCTGAAGAAATTGGAGAAACGGACCTTGTCAATCTTCAAGTCAATGAACTAGAAGATGGAGAAATAAAAGAAGGAGGCATTCAACGTGCGATTTCGGTTTCTATAGATTTAATAAAGACCAAAAAATTGATGAAACAATTTATTGGTATGAAAAAAGAAGAAACCTTAGACTTCAATATTAATCAAATTGAAGATCGTAAACCAGAAGATATTCGCAAAATCATTTTAGGTCTGAAAGAAGACGAAAAAGTGAACAACGAGTTTCGAGGTAAGATATTGAATATTACACGTCAAGAGCCTGCCGTAATGGATCAAGAATTCTTTGATAAGGTTTTTGGCCCTGGAGAAACTTCAGATGAGGCTACATTTAGAGGAAAGTTGGAAGAAAATTTAAAGAAGTATTATGATGCGCAAGCAGACGGTAAAATGTTTGAGGCCATTCAAAAAATGCTTATGGAAAAGAATGCGATCAATTTACCTGACAGTTTCTTAAAAAAATGGTTAGATGCTTCTAATGAAAATTTAGATGCAGAAAAAATAGAAACAGAGTATGATTCTTTTGCTGAAAATCTAAAATGGTCTTTAATTCAAGGAACCGCTACTAAGAAATATGAACTTTCGGTAACAGATGATGAGCTTATTGCTAGCTTTGAAGAAGGGGTACAACGATATTTTGGAGGAAATGCAGATCCTAAGACTGTTAGAGATTTAACTCAACGTATGTTAGAAGATCAAAATACCGTAAACAAACGTCATGAAGAGTTAATAGCAGAAAAGCTTTTTAACATTCTTAAAGAAAAAGTTAAAGTTGCGGATAAAACTATCCATTGGAAGGCCTTTGATGAACTTTTGTCGAAATAATGTATTCTAATTTCCACAAAACCTTATTTTCAACTTTTCTAAACTATTAAAATAAATTTTATGTTGAATAAAAATGAGTTCAGAAAGTATGCAACCAAGCATTTAGGTATGACTGGAATGCATCTTGACAACTATATGGAGAATATGAATGTGAATGTACCTAATATTAAAGGGTTCACACCAGCAGTTATTGAAGAACGACCTCTTCCTGCACAGGCTATCGATGTATTCTCTAGATTAATGATGGATCGTATCATTTTTATGGGAGTTCCTGTAAATGATTATGTAGCCAATGTGATTCAAGCGCAATTACTTTTCTTAGAGTCTGCTGACCCTAAACGTGATGTGCAAATGTTTATCAATAGCCCAGGAGGAAGTATTTTTGCTGGCCTAGGTATTTATGATACGATGCAATATATTGGTCCTGATGTAGCCACAATCTGTACAGGTATGGCAGCTTCTATGGGAGCCGTATTATTAGCCGCAGGAACTAAAGGAAAACGTTCTGGTTTAACACATAGTCGAGTTATGATTCACCAGCCATTAGGTGGAATGCAAGGACAGGCACGTGATATGGAAATCTCCTATAAATTAATTAAACAATTGGGAGATGAACTGTACCAAATCTTAGCGGATCATAGTGGTGTAGATAAAGCACAAGTAGAAAAAGATTGTGATCGTGATTACTGGATGACCAGTGTAGAAGCGAAAGAATATGGTCTGATTGATGAAGTATTGGAGCGTAAAGGATTGACAAAAACTAAAGACGATAAATAATTAATATGGTTCTGACTTCGGCCAGAACCATATACTAATTGCTTTTTTATGAAGAAATATAATTATCGATGTTCTTTTTGTGGTAAAAGTAAAGAAGAAGCCTTAATACTTATTGCTGGTATTGAAGGTCATATTTGCGAAAGTTGTGTAGATCAAGCACAACAAATCATAGATGAAGAACTTCACTCAGGCAATGGTCAAAAAGAAGATTTTAGTCTTCCAGACATGATTGTGCCTAGAGATATAAAAAAGCATTTAGATCAATATGTAATTGGTCAAGACGAAGCGAAGAAGTATTTATCTGTAGCGGTTTACAATCACTATAAACGATTAAGACAGAAAAAAGATGAAGGTGTAGAGATTGAAAAATCAAACATCCTGATGGTAGGTAGAACAGGTACAGGAAAGACTTTACTTGCTAAATCTATCGCTAAGTTTTTAAATGTTCCATTTTCTATTGTTGACGCTACCGTTTTTACAGAAGCGGGTTATGTAGGAGAAGATGTAGAAAGTATTTTGAGTCGTTTATTACAAGTTTGTGATTATAACGTAGAAGCTGCGGAGAAAGGAATCATTTATGTGGATGAAATTGATAAGATTGCACGTAAAAATGATAATCCTTCCATTACTAGAGATGTTTCTGGTGAAGGTGTTCAACAAGCACTTCTTAAAATGTTGGAGGGAACGGATGTTAATGTTCCACCTCAAGGCGGTCGTAAACATCCCGAGCAAAAAATGATCAAGGTCAACACCGAAAACATTCTGTTTATTTGTGGAGGTGCATTTGATGGGATTGAAAAGATTATTGCCAAGCGATTAAACACCCAAGTTATTGGATTTAATGCCAATGAAATAGAGCGAATTGATCGAGACAATACTTTACAATATATTACCCAACAAGATACCAAAGCATTTGGCTTAATCCCTGAATTAATTGGTCGTTTGCCTGTATTGACTTACCTAGAGCCATTGAGTAAAGAGATTATGCTTCGCATTTTGTCTGAACCAAAAAATGCTTTGGTGAAGCAATATAAAAAGTTATTATCTTTAGAAAACATCGAGCTTAATTTTGCTCCAGATGCTTTAGAGTTTATTGTAGACAAAGCCATGGAATATAATTTAGGGGCAAGAGGTTTACGTTCGATTTGTGAAGCAATTATGACTGATGCCATGTTTGATTTACCTTCGCAAAAAGAAATCAAACAGTTTACAGTTGATTTAGACTATGCAAAAGAAAAAATGAATAAATCAAAGCTGAATAAATTAAAAGTAGCATCTTAATTTTTTTTGGTAATTGAAGATAAAAAAAGATCCAATGACTTTAACAGCCATTGGATCTTTTTTTATGAACACTTATTTATTCTATTTTATAATGCGTGTGCTTTGATACGTTCTAAAGCCAAATCTAAAGCGAAGACTAATTGTTCCTCTTGAGATAAATTAGAATTATCTAAAACGACTGCATCTTCGGCTTGGCTTAATGGGCTATCTTTTCGATTAGAATCAATATAATCTCGCGTTTCTAAATTTAGTTGAACCGCTTCGGGTGTGGTTGAAATTCCTTTGCTTTCCATTTCATCTACTCTTCGTTGGACACGTATTGCCATTGTTGCGGTCATAAACAATTTGAGTTTTGCGTCTTTGAAAACCACCGTACCAATATCTCTTCCATCCATAACCACTCCTTTATCTTTACCCATTTCTTTTTGCAAAGCGACGAGTGTACTTCGTACATGAGAGTTGGCTGCTACATTACTTACGTGATTAGAAACATACATTTTTCGAATTTCCTCTTCTACATTTTCTTTGTTTAAAAAAGTAGTGTTTTGACCATTAATAAGTTCAAAATGAATTTTTATTTGTTGAAGGGCTTCTGCTACTTCTCCGGCATCTTTTAGATTAATTTTATGGCGCAAAAAATATAGGGTTATTGCTCTATACATTGCTCCAGAATCGATATAAATGTATCCTAAAGATTTCGCTAATTCTTTGGCCAGTGTGCTTTTCCCACATGCGGCATATCCATCTACGGCTATATTAATTTTTAACGGCATAGTGCAAAGATAAAAAAAACGCTGAACAGAAATTGCTCAACGTTTTTTTTTTGCAAAAATTCAATCATATAATTGAATTGTCATGGGGTTTAATAAATCTTCATTAGGTATTTTTCTCTAATCGACTTATGATCATTTTCCAAAGTTTTTCATAAGGAATAATTTCCAATTCGGTGATCAGACCTCTATAGGTAAAAGGAGATTCAATCAATCGGTTATAATATTTTTCTACATTCGATAAATTATCTGGATCAAATTCTGCCTTAAATAATTGTTGTAATAATCTAATAAACTGAATGGCTCTATAAAACTCTTCTTTTTTCAGTTGTCTATTGGCATAGGTTTTTAAACGATCAATGCGCTCAACTACCGCATTTAAACTCTTCTTTTCTAATAAGAATAAAACTTGCGCAATAACTAATAATACCGTAAATATTCGATGATCTTTAGGATATAGAATAGGATCATTCAAGAACCTTGACAATCGGAAATTTTTTCGTCTTTGCATACGAAGTACCGCATTGGTTTCTCCTTGACTTTCGATGATATAATTTAAGTAAATATCATAGATTTTCCACTTTTCTTTTTGAGTACCTGTCAAGCGTTTGAAACGAGAATGACCTGATGCCTTTTGGTAAATAGCTAAGGCATTAATAAAGTTATCTGTATGTAATGCTAACAATAAATAATATTCCATAAAGGTAAACCAAGTGGGTGATCCTTCAGGAAAAGATTGTAAACATTTCTCTGCATTAATTTTTCCATTTCTATAATCTTGTTGATGTAAATAAGCAGACATCTTTTTAAGCTGGAATGTCGCCAATTTATCATCTTGATAATATCTTGGATTGTCTTCAATATATTTTTCTGCTTTGCTACATACTTCTAAAGTACTATCATAATCTTGAAGCATTTCATATCGATAAGCCCAAACTAAGTACATATTATATATGACAATTGGAGAGTCGTAAATTTCAGAAAGTCCAACTAAAGCATCACAGTATATATCAATTTTTTCTTTAAGATTGAAGTTCTTTGATGGAGGCTTATAATAATTCATGGTTACCCGTTGGTATAACTCCTCCGAACGAATTTCAGCATCTAATACATTTTGATATTGCTTAGAATGCTGGTCGTAAATTTCATAATTTTTTTCGTCCCCTTCCATTGCACAGTATCGTCTTAGAATTCGAGCACCGTTTACAATAACATCTGCAAATTTAAATTTCAAGGCAATGGTCAATATTTGACGTGCAAGACTTGCTGCCGTGTGATGTGCACCATTAGAGATCAAAATCTTTACTAAGGTCCAATCTTTATTACAAGAGTAATAGGCTCGATCGTAATTAGAGGTAGAAGGCAAATTGACATCTAAGAAAAACAAGGTGTTTAAAAGTCGTTTTCTAAACCTTGATTTTAATTGTCGATATTTATCATCTGTAGGCGCACAACCATATAAAAATGATGCGGCATCCCGATCATTCTTAAATTTACTAGCCATAAGCGCCTCATAAAATTCATTGAATTTACTGTTTTTATGTTTTAAAGAATGGTCATCAAAAATTTCAATCTTTTTAACTTTCTTTTTTGTGACAATCTTTGAAATTTCAATAAGGTTTTTCATACAAGTAGTTAGTCAGTTAAATAGTTACAGTAAAAATAGTACAAATCATACAAATTATATAATTTTAATGTCACATTTTTACTCCATACTTATCATCAAAAAAACACTGCCTTTTTCATCAAGAACAAATCAAATCGTAAAACATTAAAAATCTGTGCTTTAAATAATCAAAAATTATACATATAAAATATTTAATACATATATATTTAACAAAGTAATAATTTAGCATTTTTTACACTTACTAAAAGTGACATATCTAACTACGGTAAAGTCGAAAAAAAGTTACATTAAAAACTGAATTTTAACATAAACATTGATTTTATTCTGATTTGTTATATTGCCAATAGTGAAGTCACAAGAATTATATACATTTCCCATATTAATGAAGATGTTTTAAATTAATTCTTATTTAATAGAAAAATTGGTCTGATTTTAGATTACATTTTGATAAATCATAGACTATGCGAAAATTACTTGGTTTTGTATTTTTAATGGGCCTCAGTTCCTTCCTTTTTGCCCAAGAAGGCAATTTGACGCTTTCTTATGTCCTAGAAGCCCCTAAAGAATATTCAAGCAGAGATCAACTGGAAAAATATGTCCAAAATTTAGAAAACCGTTTTATCTATTTTGGTTTTCAACGAAGTCTTTTTGAAGTAAACATTAAAGGGAAATTAATTCATGTGGATTTAACCCAAGTAGAAGACATTGAAAAAATGCTTCAACAAAGTACCTATACGAGTGCCTTTAGTATTCATCCCGTATATAAATTTGATGATGAAAAAACAATGTCGAATTTGTACCTCCAACTAGAAGGAAAATCGCAAGCTGCTTTTGCCACCTTATTTGAAATTAACTCGACTACTGTCCCAGGATACAACTATCGACGATTTCCTCCTGCAGTTTTAGGAATGGCAGAAGGGAAAAATATAGAAGCGATTAATAAATTATTAAAAGCGAGTGAGATACAATCCATTATTCCTCCCAATGCCCGTTTTATTTGGTCGCAAAAACCAAGTAAATTGCATGAAGGGAAATATGATCTTTACCTTGTTGACTTTGCAGAAGATCGCTGCCTCATAAGCCATGAAATTAGTCGTATTAATGTGCTTCATGAGGAAAACCGCTATGGCCGAGTTCGCGATCTTCTTGAAATTATTTTAAATGAAAAAGGTAAAAAAGTACTTACTGAAATTACAAAGAAAAACATTGAAAGGGAACTGGTTATTTTACTAGACGAAGAAGCTATTTCTGCACCTTGGGTCGAAGGCGCTATTGAAACTGGTGATCTAAAAATTGAGGGATTGTTTGATGGCCAAGAAACCACAGCCCTTTCCAAACTCATAAAAACTCCTCCCTTGAAAGCGGAACTCAAAGTAATTGAGATTAAATAATTTTTGACTTCATTTAAAAGAAAATATTCTGCGCTTGTCGAAAGGTATTGGCATGTGCTTCAATAATATCTGCAATTCGTTTAGAATATCCTCCACCCATACTTACTGCCACTGGGATATTTTGTCTTTTACATAAAGAAAAGACAAAGCGATCTCTTTCTTTACAACCTTGAATCGTACAGCTTAATTTTCCTAACTTATCTGTAGCAAGGATATCTACTCCAGATAAATAAAAGATAAAATCAGGTTTTACTTCTGCAATTAAAGCGGGTAACGTTTGTTTCAAAATTTTCAAATAGGCATCATCTTCCATTTTATCATGTAACCCAATATCTAAATTTGACGGCGGTTTATGCATCGGATAATTATTCATTCCATGCATACTGAAAGTAAATACTTTGGGTTCCTTTTCAAAAATTGAAGCTGTTCCGTTTCCTTGATGCACATCGAGATCTATAACCAAAATTTGATGCGCTAGATGATGATCTAATAAATACTGTGCTGCTAGTGCGATATCGTTGAGCAAACAAAAGCCCTCTCCCCTATCGGCAAAGGCGTGATGTGTTCCGCCAGCGATGTTCATTGACACTCCAAATTGTTGGGCAAATAATGCACATTGTACCGTTCCATTGGCAATGACAGTTCCTCTATCTACTAATGCTTTTGACATAGGAAATCCAATCTTTCGGCTTTCTTTGGGACTAATGGTTTGATCGCGTAATTTGGCCCAATATTCTGGGGTATGCACCCGAAGTATCCTAGATTCTTCCATGGGTTCAGGATGAAAAAAATGGTTTTCTGTAATGGTGCCTTCGTATAATAATTGCTCTGGTAACAACTCATACTTCATCATAGGAAACCGATGGTTTTCAGGTAATTTGTATTTATAAATTGGAGAAAAAGCAATCTTTAACACCTGTCATTCATATTTATTATTTCAAAAAAAGAGCATGTTCTGTTTCTCCAAAACATATCTCACCACATTTTAATTTATCGCAATATAAAAGGCCAAGAAACTAATAACTAAACAAAGTGGTGAAAAAAGCAAACTATCATATTTACCAAATAAACCTTCTTTTTTTCGTTTGAAAAAACCTACATAATTAAACTCCCCAATGGCTCTTAAAAGAAACAATGCGCCTATACCATATAGAACATAGTCTACCATTTGAGGTTCAATTGGGCTTTCCCAAAAACTAAAATTTGTCGCTACAAGTATTGCCATTACCAATAAGCCCAAAGCAACAATCAAGGTAGCTACTTTCATCTTATTCTTATTTTCTGGATTAAAATACGAATCTACAAACTGGTCGGGGATAGCCGCTCTTGCTCCCCAAACCCCACCTAAAACCCAATAAAAATGAAGTCCAGAAATAGCAATAAAAATGGAAACTAAAATAGTAATTAAGATATCCATCATTTTGATAATTATTTAAATTTCAACTAAAGTTGATCCACAATTTGACGAAAAACATGTTCCCATTGAACACGTTCATCTTTCAATTTATTGGATCGATTTTTCAATAATACAATAATAATATTTTTCTTAGGGTGAATATATATATTTTGTTTGTAAAGTCCATTAGCCAAAAAATCTCCATAGGCTTCTAGACCGATATACCAGCAATAATTATATCCATAACTGCTTCCATTCATTGCTTGGCGTGCAATCGATTTATCATACCATGCTTTGCTAATAATCTGTTTCCCATTCCAATTACCTTGGTTTAAATATAACCTTCCAAATTTAGCATAATCCAAAGCGGTAGCACCTAAGCAGCAATAGGTTTTCTCTAATTGATTTTTTTTATCAATCGTCCAAATCCCATCCGAACACATTTGGATAGGTTTCCATATTTTTTCTTCTAAATAAGTAGAAGGATATTGTTGGGTTGCTCGATATAAAACTAGGCCAAGTAATTGAATATTGATATTAAGATAATGTTGCTCTACCCCAGGATTCGATTTAAATTTAATCTGATTTAAGCAATTCAATATATTTTTTCCATAATAAATAATGGCATCAGAACTCAACTGATAATCGATACCCGAAGTGTGATTTAATAGATGCTCAATGGTTAATAATTTAGCTTCTGGATGTTTGTTGATTTCAGGAATATATTTACTTACTAACTCTAATTCACTGCCAATCGATTGTTCTTCTATTGCTATACCAATAAGTGCCGACATAAAGGATTTCGCAATGGAGTAAGACGAATGTATATCCTCCTCTTCCACCCCTTCTCCATAATATTCATATTGAATTTTATCCTCTTGAATGACGATAAAACTTCGGACTTCATGGGCTGGCAATAAATCATCTAAGGTGACAAAGAACGGAAGATCACTTGTTCTATCCGTCACCATAAGTGGAGGTCCGTTTTTTTCTTGTTCTTTTTTTTCGAAATGAAAACAATCGGCTTCTGCCTTAATGGTTCGTGCAGGAAAACGATGAATATCTTTATGATCTGGATAAGCAAGAAACAGGCTTCGAATGGGAATACAACCAAGGCATGAAAGTAGGATAAAAGCTAAGATAATCGGACTTAGTTTTTTCATACTACAAGGTAATCATTTTTTATGTTTTATTGCTAGATGATATTGGGTTAAATATATCTGTTTCATTATTTTTTCTTTATGTATATAAAACAAAAAAGCATCTAATGAATTAGATGCTTTTCCTTTCACTAAAGTGAATATTATATTTACAATAACTTATTTAATAAAATAGAAATCGCCTTCAATAGAAGAATTTTCCCAAGGGATTTGTTCTCCAAAGGAGGATCTTCTTACATTTGATCGAACCCGCTTAAATACTTCTTCTAATTTTAATCCAGGGACTTTGATCGCTCTTAAAAACTCTTCGGTATAAAGGCCATTATTTCCAGTACCATCAGAAGCGGTCATTCCAGGAGAGGTAGCGTAAGCTACAAAGGTGCCTAAAGGCGCAGTCGTAATTCCAGCCAAGCCTTTAGAGGAAGAACGATAATCTGTAGCATATGGATTATCTCTACAAGCGTCAAGGATAACGATATTCAATTCGTTTTCTGCGATGGTTAATTCTTCTAAAAGATAACTGAGCGGAACCGTTTTATACCGAACTTCTTTTTCTCTAGTGATCGCTGGACCCACAGGTACTAAGAAATTTTCCCCATCTACTTGAAGTCCATGACCTGCGAAATAGAATAAGCCTGCGCCTCCTTTTTTACGTAAAAGTTGGCCAAATTCATCAATAACTTCTTCCATTTTTTCTAAAGGCAGATTGGTGTAATGCATTACTTCAAATCCAATAGACTCTAATTTTAGAGCGATGGAATCTGCATCGTTCGATGCATTTTTTAATGGGGCCGATTCGTATTCTGAATTACCAATAATTAATGCGGTTCGTTTTCCTTTACCCGTAGCAATCGTTTCTGTGGTGGTTCGTCCATCAGCTCCTCCAGGTTTGGCATTGGGGTCTTCAAAGAATAAACCATAATCGATTTTTCTAGCATTACTATTTATATCCACTGCTTCAATCCAAAAGTCGTTTTTACCTTCTGCTAAACTGAGTTCTGCAAAAAACTCTGTGCGCTTGGTACCTGGCTTAGTCAAAGCTGCTTGGTATCCTGCCACACTCACTGATTCTACGCCCGATTCGTCTGTAGCATAGCCTTTAACCATAATTTTTTTCTTGCGGACTACGGTAGACATACCTCTTGTAACTGCGGGTGCGGTGATTACGATTTTAGGTGCTCGTAAATCTTTACCTCCTGTTTCTACAGGCGTCACGTCCGTAAGGACAGGTTTTCCATTTCCTGTATATTTTCCGTCTTCCCAATTTCCTGTTTTGATTCGGCCATCAGGATAAATATATTTTCCTTTTCCATGTTTAGTATTCATTTTAAACATACCTTCAAAAGAGCTTCCATCGGCCCAATTGTAGGTTCCAAAGCCATGTAGTTTTTTATCTTTGAATTCCCCTTCATAGCTATC
>JAHDCJ010000047.1:26438-37177 GCA_020629935.1 Saprospiraceae bacterium
CCTTCGTAAATCATGCCATTGGTCCATGTATACCGACCTTTTCCATGAAGTTGTGTATTATAAAATTCGCCTTCATATTTACTACCATCAGGCCAGACATATATTCCCGGTCCATTTTGGCAATCTCCTTTTTTACAGCCTGAATTTACGGCTACTGTTGATCCATTTGGAGAAACCTTCTCTACCAATTTATCATTCTGCCATTTTCCACTGCTTTTCGTTCCAGCAGCGTAGAACATGGTTCCTTGTCCTTCTTTTCTATTTTGAACGAACTCCCCTTCATATTTCCCTCCTGCGTTCCAATAGTACGTTCCTTGTCCGTGCATTTGTCCATCTTTGAACATACCGACATATTTATCTCCATTCCCAAAAACGTAGGAACCTTCGCCAGTAACACAATTACCAGAAACACAAGATTGCGCGAAACTGCTTGCCGCAAATAGCAATAATGCAGAAAGAATAAACAAATGACGCGTGATCATCTTGACCCTGCGTGAGGGATAGAAAAGGAGGCATGAAATGCCTGTGCGCAGCACCGAAGCGTTAGCGTAGCCTTGCATAGCCCGACCATGAGGAAAAAATCTTGGATTTTTTTCTTCATGGGCACGCCCTAAATAATTATTTTTGAATACAAACATGGGTTTATTATTTTAAATTCTTGTTGGTCGTTAAAGATGTTCAAATTGTACGATGATGGGAACGATGTCATTTTCGGCTGTATTTCCAAAAAATCGAAGTTTTCCATTTCGGCTGTATTTTACTTTATTTGAAGGTACCAAATCGGAGTTTAATGCTTTATAAAGTCGTTGGGTAAATGTACCTTGATGACCTTTTATTTGATTAAGGATTTGGTTGATCTTTAAAGGTTTATGTGAATATAATACACAAAGATAATCTTTCCCTTTGGTATCGTCAAGTGTATACATCATCCCATCTCCAGGCAGTGCTACTTTTTCTCGTTCAGAAGCGATAAAAGCCGATCCTCCGTCTAGAGGAAAGAGTAAATAATTGGCTTTTGTAAGGTCACTTGCAAAGACATACACATAGGCTTGTTCGTGGTTGATGATGGATAAATTATAATTGGTTCCCGAATAATACGGTCGTAATCCTTTGTAAAAATTCCCATCAAGTTCTGTGGCGATGGGTTGTCCACTTATTTCAAGAATAACTTCTCCTGACAATTTAGAGAATGGTTTTTCTTGCGTTTGTGGAGGAGAAGAGTTTTCAAAATCGGGTTTAGATTGCGGATTAGTTATCGTGGTATTATCTGCCAATTCAGGTTCATAATTATATGGGAATTTCAAATATTTTCTGAAATTTAAAGCGGCATAATTGACTCGATTATATTGTTCGGTGGATAATTCATCTCTACAATAATTATTGGAATAAGCCATTATGTTTTTAGGGTTTGGCTTATAAGGCACTCCACTTGGATCGAATGCGCCACCCATATATTCACATTGATTATTTACTTTATTATTGAGGTTTGGATCGGCGGGCGTATCGCAAAGTCCGTCTCCTGCTTCTTCACAATTTCTTCGGCTGGGATCACGTGTTACGAGTTCTTTTGGTGTACCAACGAATGGACTACCATGCGTATGATAAAGGGAGAAGAAATGACCAAATTCATGTACGAGTGAACTTCCATTAGTCATACATTCTGCACGCATGAGTACACGATCTTTATTTTGTGTTTCAGATTTTCGATTGGGAAAATAAGCGAAACCACAAAGCGGAAAACCTTGATCTACGATAGAGTGAAAAATATAAAGGTTGATTACATTGTCCACATCATGTTTAATACATAATTGATCTTCATTGGCTTTATTGAAATTATAATGTTGATCGCTTTTGATGTAATTCAATCCGTTGAGAATGACAAATCGGATATTGGCATTTACGTAGTATTTATTGAGATTTTGGACAGCCTCTTTAATTTCAGATTCCGAAATTGCGGATTCTCCAAAGCTAGGTTGAACGACATGTACTTTTACAGGAAAGTCTTTTATTCCCTTTGGGGTAAAAGAAGCATAAGAACGCATTTGCGTCGTTTTGAATTGTAGGAACTGATGATCTTCTTCAGAGATATGAGCTCCACAAGATTGACTTTGGACGAAAGATATTGAACTAAAAAGCAGCAATAATAACCAAACAAAATTTCGCATACCTATTGGATTTTATGGCTTGGGGCTAAATTAACCCCTAAATATAATGAAATGTAGATGGTTCTTCTTATTCGATGCTTTTTTTTTAGTGAAACAACTACTTTATGTAGTATGCTAAAGTTATGCCATAATCAAAGGAAAAGTTAATCTTTCTTTTTTTGAAGTTTTTCTCCTTTAATACTTTGTAGTTGTTATACTCTTTTTTCGTATAGAAATCAGGATAAAAACGAGGTTAAACCTTAAAAAATTGTGTGGCTATGTCATAGTTTGGTAAGTAAACCTAAACAAGCAATAAAAAAGGCTATCCGTTTCTGGACAGCCTTGTAATAGAGGATTATTATTTAAATATTCTTAAGGATTGATTTTAATTAATTTAAAGAATTTAGAGAATGTGCGATCGTCAGAAAGTCGGATCATGTATTGGCCTGCGGGATAATTATCGAGATCAAATTCAAAAATATTAAGCCCGTTTTGCACATCTATGTGTAGTTGTTTCAATACTTGTCCATGCACATTGAACACATCTATTTGCGCATTTTTCTCTTCATTCGAATTAAACTTAATACTTACCATTTGATGACCCACAGGGTTTGGATAAAGGGAAATATTTCCAAATTCACCTAAGCAATCTAATTTGACATTACGTACATCAAAAGTTTCATGATGTCCATTGAGATCGACCTGACGCAATTGATAAAAATAGCTTTTTGCTCGTATGTTTTCATCTATGAAAGTATAAGTATGATTGGTTGTTGAATTCCCTTGTCCAAATACTTTGCCTATGGGTTCGAAATCAATTCCGTTTTCAGATCGAAGAATATCAAAATGACTGTTATTGCTTTCTGTTGCGGTTGTCCAAGAAAGTAATACGGTACAATCTTCTTCTATTGCCTTAAAGTCAATGAGCTCTACAGGGAAGGTGGTTACTGATGGGTCAATAAATCCTGCATCAATATCGTATGTACTTCCAAAAGCTACATTAGTGATGGCATATTCGGCATCTTCTCCAAAAAATAAATTAGATACATAATCACTATCTATGGCATCATTTGTTCCCACATCATTGGGCACCACAGAAAGATTATAACCATCGGTATTTGTAGTATGATCGAATACCAACAAAATCGTTTGAGAAGCTCCTAAAACAGTAGAAGCATTCGTAATAGTGTACGAATAAGCTCCATCAGAATCTGTAATTACATTATCTATATATACATCATTTCCGCTATCATCTAAGGTAAGGATATGTATTTCTACGCCTTCAATTCCAGGATCTGCCGTATTTTGGATACCATTTCCATTGAGGTCTAACCATACGAAATCTCCAATGGTTACTTCGTCTGGAACAAAACCAGCGTCTACATCGTGTGTTATTCCAGCCATCACGGGAACTTCCTTCGCCGCAATGAAACCTGTTCCGTAATCATACAGTTGAACATCACTATCTTTCGTTTCATCCGATGGTACATCAGTAAGTGTAGGCGCAAGATCGGGATAAGTTGGAGTAGATGTTGGTGTAAATCGTACAGAGATTGGTGTAGTTTCTCCAAGTAAATCAAGAATTGGTTTTCCAGATATTTGGCTAATTTCAAAATGGTAATATCCAGTATTATCTGTCATCATGGAAGTCATTAGCGTACCTCC
This sequence comes from Saprospiraceae bacterium, assembly GCA_020629935.1. Classification (GTDB taxonomy): domain Bacteria; phylum Bacteroidota; class Bacteroidia; order Chitinophagales; family Saprospiraceae; genus JAHDCJ01. Next base: position 30,248 of record JAHDCJ010000047.1, read on the forward strand.
GAAATAAAGTTCGACTAATACATCTTCGATACCTGGTTCTCCCAGATCTTGTATTCCATTTTGGTTATCATCAAACCAAACGAAGTCTTCAATAATAAGAATATCTGTTGGATTGATTTCAAAAAATCCAGCATCTATGTGGATGGTATCACCGTAATGTTCTTGTGCGAGAAAAGGATAAGATTGATATTGTTCTGTATCATGGTATATATCACTATCGATCTCATCATCAAAACCATAATTAGGAATGGTAAACGTTAAATTAGATAAACCATCTAAATTGGTAGAGGCATCAAAAGTAAGCACCATGCTGTTGGTCACATAATCTCCGGGAGCAATCGAAAAAGAATATAATCCATTCGGGCCCGTAGAAGTTGTAAGGATATCTGCACCGCCATTATATTTAAGTGTTACCTCTACCCCTTCAATACCGACTTCACCTACATCTTGTATTCCATCTTTATCTAGATCATGCCAAACATAATCTTCAATAACTAAATTATTTTTAAAGAATCCTGCATCTATATGTATGATTTGTCCAACATTAAATGTTCCAAAATCTACCACTTGTCCAATGGTAGGATAACCTAATATTTTATCTTCGAATACAGCACAAACAGATTGTTCTGTTGATGCAGCACCAGAGTGTTCAAGGCTTTTTACGAAATTAGCATAGCCTTCAGTATTTGTGGTTTCATCAAATTGAATCCAAATATCATCATTATTCCACCAAGGTATTGGGTCAGTAATCGTAAGCGAATACAAACCATTAGCATCCGTAACTGTCGAGATGATATCTACCCAAGTTCCAGTTAGGTTATCATACCCCCAAGCCGTTACCGTAACTCCTGGTATACCCACTTCTGAAGGATCTTGAAAACCATCTGCATTGGAATCTTCCCAAACAAAATTTTCAATTACAATTTCATTTCGTACAAAGCCACCGTTAATTCCATCTGGGAATTGATATCCCCAATGATTGAGTGGAAAATTAGATGCGGCACTATCAGTGGGTTGAATAGTAGAAGTACTTATCCATGCAGGATCGTAAGTCGTATAATTGGGTGTGACTAGAAGATCACCAAAACCATTCGTATGAGTTCCTGGATTCATTTTTACAGAAAACGTTCGGTTGGTATAGATGTCATCAAAAACGTAGATTCCATCGGCATTTGTAAACGTAGTTAAGGTATCCGCCATATTATTCCAAGGGAAAGAACCTGGTTGGAGATAAAGCGTCACTTCTACATTTTCCATCACTGATTCTCCTACATCTAGTCCTCCGTCTCCATCATCATCTAACCAAGCTATTCCGCTAAGTTGTGCTTGGTTTTTATAAAACCCAAAATCTAAATCCTCTCCAAAAGCAGCTAAGGTTGAGTACGAGTATTCTACACTACTATGCGAACCAAATCGATCACTATCTTCAGCTTCACTTCCTTGACTTATAAAGGTTTCTAATAGGCCTAAATAACCATCTGTATTTGTAGTATAATCAACAAAAACAGTATAATATCCTCCCATAATAGGATCAGAAATTTGGAAAGAATAATTTCCATTAGCATCGGTATAGGTGGTATCTCTTGAGCTAAACACTCCATCAAAGGCTAAAATCACCCGTACGTTTTCAATACCCGGTTCCCCCAGATTTTGGATTCCATTTTTATCTGTTCCTCCGTTTGATTCTATTATTCCATCTAAATCATCATCTAACCAAACCAAGTTTCCGATCGTAACACAAGGACTCACATCAAAGGTTCGAACAGAAATACAATTATGGGTTAAGTCTCTAAATGTTGCTGTAATCGTTTGTGTAGTGGCTAAACAGGGGAAATTAAATTCATAAAATTGACCTGTAGTCAAGGTATCTTTTTCTCCTGAATTCCAAGTAATTTCTGTCAGTGGACCATAGCCCACTGCTCTTACAGTATACTTCAAACCTCCATTGGGTGCTGGAGAATGGTATCCTGTAATTTGAGGATCAATACCCACGGACAATTGCGTTGAATTTAAACCTACGGTTAAACATCCAAGAGAATCAATTCCTCTAACGTAATAACGTGTTCCAGCAATACTAAGTGTTGCGTTGATATTAAATTCGTCATCAACATGAGTTCCTCCAGGATTCAAAGGATTGACTAAATCAGATTGTATGTACCAGAAAACCGTATCCGTTTCAGAAGAGGTAATGACATCATTTAAGTTCACATTTTCTCCATCACAACCATAAACAAAATTATCAATCAAAACGGTTGGGCCTTCACTAAAAGAAATAATAAGGCTATCGTATGGACTCGTTGCACAACCTGAATTGAGGGCATCTTTATCAAAAGCATAATAGATTAGTTCTCCAGTAAATGTATTGGCATTGACTGCATTCGTATTGATAAAAGTAGTTCCTGCTGGTGTACCAGCAAAGCCATTCACTGGACTCCCCGAAGCCGTATTATTTTGATACCATGCAATGGTACCTCCAGATCCATTATCAAGTTCTGCAGTTAATTCGATATCTAACATACCTAGATTATCAATACTACAAACAATATCGTAATTGGAAGTCAAATTTACTGGATTACCTCCAGCTAATGGTATATTTAATGGCGTTCCTAAAACTGACGTACAACCAGAATCTTCATCTAATCCAAAAGCATAATAAACTGCACTTGAATCTACATTCGGTACCAAATGATAATCTCCTGAAGCTGTGCCTCCAGGATTTAATGGGTCTCCTGTTCCTTCGGCATTATCATACCAAAGTACGGAACGACCATCCTCGGTATAGGCCTGTATGTAGCGATCACCAATCGCACAAATATCATAAAATCCTACATCCACAGAAACTGCGGATTCTACATTCCATACTTTAACGGAAATAGTAAATGGCAAATAGCCCATACATTGAACCATCGTTGGGTCATAAGCATAACCATAATATATCGTTGTTTCTGTTGGAGAAACACTAAATATAGTACCCGATGGTGTTCCAGTAGGGCCATTTAAAGGAGTGGCCGTATTGGGGTTTGGTTCGGTAAACCAAAGGATATTATAACCAGGTGCTAGTGCTACAAGATCAACGGTTTCACCCGTACAAATTTCCATATCTTCAGGATAAGCAGAAGCTAAATCTGGATCGGTAGGTTGCGGTCCTGCATCTACATTGATCGTAATCGCTTCACTAGAATTAGAATAATCTAAACATCCCGTTCCATTATGAAATCCTAAAACTTCTACTAGCGAAGTAGAGTCAAATTCTGCATAGGAAAAGGTAGCAAGTGGAGACTGTTCTTGAACCACTTGACCATCGATTAAGAAGGTATATAAATCTGCTCCCGCAGCGGTAAAGTTTACTGTTTGTCCATAACAAACATCCGTGACATCTGAATTTAATGTAACTGTAGATGCGGGTGGTGTTCCAGAAATAGTAAGTTCCATTTGATCTGTTTTGGAACAAGGGTCGCAACCTACTTCATATTCTATGGTGTAGGTTCCTGCCACTGCGTTTTCTAATCCACTAACATAAGCCACATTATGATTTGCACCTAAAATATTTAAAGGTCCTGGTCCAGAAACAACAGACCATTGATAACAACCTGTGTTCGCTGCAGAAGCCGCAGATACATTCCCATTTAATTGTACCGTATTACAAGTAGAAACTGATATATCGGGTCCTGCATTAGCTAAAGGTTCTAATTCACCAACTCCTATTTGAAGCGTATCTTTTTCTATCGTTCCTGTACACGGATCATATACATGCCAAATCATATCATAAACTCCAGGTCCCCGGATGGTAAATTTTTGATTTGCATTATCAGGGTTTAGTCCTGTTTCTAAGGTATATACATCCCCTTGATCATTTCCATCATAAGCAGCACCACAGCTATTGGCAAAAACCCATTCCACGCCATTATCTTGAATCATACTCCACCAAGTACAATAACCATTTTGAGTAATAGATAAATCAGTTGGACTTGCATTCATATTGAAGTCGGTTCTTGTAGTATTCAATAAGCCAGATACACACTCATAGTTGTCTACACCTGCATTTATAGTAAAAGAATTAATCACTTGAACATAAGCTTCATCATACCATTTACATCCTAAATCATTATCAGTAATGGTAAGTCGGACTAAGTAACCACCGGCATCTGTGCTAGTGATTTGCAAAGAGTCTTCTGCTCCTTGATTCAAAAAAGTTAAAGTCCCTGGACCTGATTCTTGCGACCAATCAAAGGTAAAATTACCATCCGCAGCTAATAAACGTTCAAGTTCAGGGTTAAGACTTTGATGTAAAATTCCAGTTTCATTACCACAAATTGTTACGAGCGGATCAGCTGAACTAGAAGAATCAAAATCTACATCATTTTTACATACATTAACCGTATCTCTATAATGATTTCCTGTGGCAGGGTCAATCATATGCCAAACAAAATCGTAAGTAAAAGTCGGATCAGAAAAAGTAAATGAAGCGGATGGTCCATTGGATCTCCACGCAGCTACACCTCCTGAGCTACTACAAACAGTAGTAATATTATTTACCAATACATCCCCTTGATCTGCCCCATCGTCTGGCACACAACCATTTGGGAAAATCCATTCTGTACCATCATTTTGGATCAAAGACCAATAGGTTTCTAAACCAAGTTCTGAAATTTCCGTAGCAGTTGCTTCTGCGGCCATCGTTACTATTCTAGAAGCTCTGCAAGCTGCTTGACAGGTCCCAGAAGTATTATCGTTATTTACTGCAGTCAGGCTGCATACACATTGATCTGCCGCACCAGTGCCGACACAAGAAATATCAAGAAAATTAATAAGTGCTTCATCATAAAATGAACAACCTGTATTTGCATTGGTTACCGTAAGTCTAACATGATATTGACCACAAGCATCTGCCGTAATTCTAAAATCGTCTACAATGGTATTATCGAGAAAAGTAAGTGTACCAGGACCTGAAACTTGTTCCCAAGCAATACTTAATTCGGGTGCATCTTTCAGCGTAGAGAAGTAAGAATATCCATAGTATTGAGGTAAGACAAGTACATCACCTAAGACGGCAGATGCAGCGAAAGGTTGATTACTCGTACCTGAAAAATCAAAATCAATATCTTGTTGAATTACCAATGCAGTATCTGTTAGTATTTCAGCACATTCGTCTAATTGTACATGCCAAACAAATTGAAGCGAATCATAAGCGGTAATTAGTTCTACCCAAAATTCTGGAGGTGATCCTCCTGTAATTAGTGGGTCTGCATGATTACTAATTTTCCCACTACCTCCTACCATATAACCGTCATATCCTAAGTCTGTATCTGTTACGATTTGATTAAATGCTAAATATTCTGTGCCATCATTTAAGATCACCGTCCACCATGTTCTATAGTCATTAGCAATAATATCAGCAGTATTAGGAAGCGCAGAGAGTTGTACTCCCGCTCGCCATCTTTCGTTATATGGATTAGCTCCTTCGGGGCCTGTAGCATCCGTTTGACAAAAGACTTCATCTGGTCCAGCCGAAATCGTAATATCTGCTTTAATTTCAAATTTTAACGTATCCGTAATGGTACATCCTGATTTTGAAAAGGAATAGGTAAAGTTATAAATTCCAGCAATAAAATCACCTGTTTCTGTGACTCCTGTCGAGGAGGCATTAGGCGCATCAAAAGTAATAGTTTCTGGATTAGAAGCTAATTGCCCCCAAGTAATAGTAGCACCAGTAGGAGCTGCATTACCTGTTAAAGTAAAGGCATCTTTCGATTTAGATGCACAACATTGGCCAATTTCGCCATTGACCGTTTCAATAACAGGGCTTAATGTTTCTTCAACTGAAGTATCGGTTAGCAATACTTTTTCAATAAAAACATACCCTACTTCTGTCGCATCTGTACCACAATCTCCTCCTCCCAAAACGATATAATCATGATTTTGAGTAGGTGTAAACGTTACTGTAAAAGTAGATAAAATAGAATTAATTGTACTTTCATCAATACTTGCTAATTCATCAATTGGATTTGAAGATCCATCGACTAAACAGAAATTAATTTGAGAAGCGGGAACGGCCCCTGAATATCCATAAATCGTAAAATCAGTTTCTAAATCATTCGAGGCAGAAAAAGTAGAACGTGCCAAATCAATTTCTAATTGATACGTTCTTCCAGCCACTAAATCTACGCGTTGTAGAATGTATTCTCTATATTTAGGATCTTGCGTTCCATCATTATAGTTTAAAAATAATCCTGCATATCCACATCCAGTAGTTTCTGAATAATCAAATAAATTGACGGCAACTCCTGAGGCTTGGAAGTTTTCAAAGTCACACCTTTTATTGAAATAATCGGGTGTAGAAACCGAAACCGACAAGGCATTTTGCCAATCGGTCACATAGCCATCAAACTGAGAATGGCCAGTGGGACAATTTGTATAACTTTCAAAAGAAGGATTCTTGATCCCACAATTTTGAGCATTGATTTTTACCGTAGTGAAAACTATGCAAAAAAATAAGAATAAAAACTTTTTCATTTTCTATATTTTGTAAATGTTTTAGTTGCCAACTTTTTTGGGGAAGCCTTTTGGGAAAGCTTAAGGAGTTAATAATCCTCGATCGCATAATCCATCATTTTCAATTCGGTTATTTAGCAAAAAATGAAAATTTGTAACAGGGATTAATAAAAAATGGAGCGTTATAACCAAGGGCTTTCATTTTTTATCCTTAGATATCAAACGATTAGGTAAATATTCCATACCTGTTTATTTTTTCATATACGTTTTTTGTAACAAAACTTATCCTGCTTCTCTTTTTTTGATTTTATCCCTTGTTTAATCGGAAGTCATGTATTACTTTTACACCCACAGGGGGATTAGCTCAGTTGGCTAGAGCGTTTGACTGGCAGTCAAAAGGTCGCAGGTTCGATTCCTGTATCCTCCACAATTATTTTT
>JAHDCJ010000048.1:0-1975 GCA_020629935.1 Saprospiraceae bacterium
ATTATATAAGTTAAAAATTGAGAAGGATTTAAACCAATTTCTGCTGCCTGATGAAAGAAAAAAGAAGATGGTAACATCCCAGAAGTGGTGTTGGGGTCATTTAAGAATATGGTTCCATCCTTTTTAATAAAACCATCAATTCGAGCATAGACATCAAATTCTAAATAATTGAATAATCGAACACATTCTGCACGGATTGCTTCAATACGATCTATTGGCAAACGTATAGGTGTTTCTTTTCTCGATAAACCGGCTAAATATTTAGAACGATAATCAAAGACTTCATTTCCTTTTATAATCTCTGTGGGAGGTAAAGCAATGGCTTGTTGATTTTCTCTTTGAATAACAATACAACTAAATTCTTGACCGTCAATAAATTCTTCAAGAATTACTCGGGCTTCAGAAAGATGGCCTTTTAGTTCTATGGATTCTGTAGAGATTGAAAAATGTTGGTTAATATGCGATAATAAAGCTTCTGGATGATAAATGATTTCATCTTCTATGGATAAAGGAAAACCAATCCCTTCTCGAATATCACTTAAGGTTCGAATAAAATCAATTTTATCTTTGCTATTCAATTCATTCCATTGTTTCTTGGTAATGGTTTGAAAGAAAAAGGCAGCCTGTACTGCTTCTTCAAAACTTTTAAATCCTTCTTCCTCATTTATTATACGTACACCAATAGAAGAACCTTGGTTTGCAGGACGAATTACAATTGGAAAGCCAATGGTTTGAATAGCTCGTTCAAAGAAATGTCTAGCCCCTTGAAATTCCCATTGTTTCTTTGGTATGACCATGACTTCAGGACATTCGAAATTTCCTCCAGCCATCATTTTCTTCTGGAATGCTTTGTCCATACCAATACTAGAAGCTCGAATTCCACTTCCTGAGTAGGGGAGCGATAGTGATTCTAATAATGCCTGAATTTGTCCATCTTCTCCAAAAGAACCATGTAAACTCAAAAAGGCGAAATCGAAATATTGACTAAAGTCTTTGGGTTCAATTTTTTTTCCAACTCTAGAAATTATTTGAGTTAACTGATCTTCCTCTAATGCACCAAGACTTTCAATATACACTTGAAATTGATTTGGAGAATCAGGCACGTCTTGAATTGGAGGATAAAAATCTCGTATGGTTCCCTTGTATATGAAATTCCAATCAAGTAAAATGAAATTGCGGTTGCTATCCACAAAAATCGGAATGGGTGTAAATAGACTTTTATCTAGGTTGTCATAAACCGTACGACCACCAGCGAATGAAATTTCTCGCTCCCTTGAAGGACCTCCAAAGAAGATTGCAATTTTCATAGGGTCAAAAATTGGCTTTGTATTTTTAATGATTTGATGGATTTTTGTGTGGGTAATAATCGGTTTCATAAATCGGCAACTCGTGGTTTTTAGGATTTATGGAGATTATTCCAAATGCAATTTGCTTTTTCGATCTAATAAGACTTCTACACTTTCTTCTCTATCTGGATCAGGAACACAACAATCTACAGGACAAACCGCTGCACATTGCGGCTCTTCGTGGAATCCTTCACATTCGGTGCATTTGTCAGGGACAATGAAGTAATAATCATCTTCTACAGGAGCTAATTTATCATTGGCATCTACTTTTGCGCCTCCTTCGATAATGTATTCTCCAGTAACTGAAGTGCCATCTGAAATAGCCCATTCGATACCTCCTTCATAAATTGCGTTATTCGGACATTCTGGTTCGCAAGCCCCACAATTGATACATTCATCCGTTATAATAATGGCCATTATTTCTTTATTTTTATATTGACTATTGAAGTGGAATTTTCCCTCTTCATGCATTAAAAGAACAAGTTTATTTCCATTTTGTTCTTTTCGATCACAAAAGTAAAGGAATTCAGCTGATTTAACAAATGCAGCTCTGCTATTTTATAATTATTTTAACTCAAAAATAGGAGGGTTTTACATACCTTTGCTGCAAATTAAACAAATTTATGCCT
>JAHDCJ010000048.1:2075-37166 GCA_020629935.1 Saprospiraceae bacterium
CGGAAAAATAGAACCTCTGTAGCTATTTTAAACGGAGAAGAAACAGAAGAAGATTTGATGGAGTTAGGCAAGGATATATTTCGATATTTTGGTTTAGGATGTCGAAGTATTTCCAAAATTTATGTGCCTGAAGGGTATGATTTAGTTCAATTCTTAGACCAGTTAGAGTATTTTAAAGATTATATGAATCATCATAAATTTAAAAATAATTTTGACTATAATTTGTCTATTTATATGCTTAATAGAGTAAAGCATTATCAAAGTAGTTCCATCCTTTTAGTTGAAGATCAAGATTTACACTCTAGAATTGCTTGTCTTCATTATGAGTTTTATAAAGATGAGGAAGACTTAATAAACAAAATAAAACCTTCTTTGGAGGCGATTCAATGTATTGCTGCCAATAGATCAATTAGTGGTTTATCTACGGTAAAATTGGGCACCACCCAGATGCCAGCCATCAATGATTATGCAGATGATAAAGATACAATGCAATTTTTAATGGACTTATAAGTTAAATTAGTAGAAAATCTACTTTTTTTTATCCATCAAAATTGTAGCTATTTAGAATTTAGAATATATTGTACAAAATTTATATCCGAGATATTATTTGAATTCAGAAATCATTGGATTTGGGTATATTTCAAAAAAACAATTAAAATTATGAAACGATTTGCACTTCCTATTTTATTTTTACTTTCTACCATTCTCTTTTCAAGTTGTTTAGATATTGTAGAAGAAATTTTTCTAAAGAAGAATGGAAAGGGAACCTATAAACTAAGCATCGATATGTCTAAAATGATGCAAAATGAAATGATGAAATCCATGATTGAAGGTTCGCTTGGTTTAGAAGGAGATGATTCAAAACCTTCAGAGCCTAAAAAAGAAAGAGATATGATGGTAATGGATACGATCATGTACTTTAAAGATGCGCCTGCAGATATGAAAGAAGCATTTGCGGATCGCAAACATTTGGGAGAAAGTTTAAATATTCGCATGAAAGTGGATGAAAAAGCAAAGGAACTTTTTATGGTCTTTAATATGAAGTTTGAGAAGGTTGATGATATTAATTTTTTTATGCAAAACCTGAGTAAGATGTCGGAGCAAGGTAGTGGTGCTTTAGGTGGCGCAGGTGGAGGAATTGATGGATTGATTCCTGGTGCTGGAAAAGATGTAAGTATCTATAACGCTTCAAAACGATCGTTTGAACGAAAAGAAACACCAAGTGGTAGTGAGGAAGTAAATGAAGAAGAAATGCAAATGGCGAAAATGTTTTTTGCTGATGCTTCTTATTCTACCATTTATCATTTTCCAAAAAAGGTGAAGAAGATGTCTAACAAGAAAAATGCAGAATTAAGTAATGGAGGAAAAACGGTAACCACTACTGTCGATCTTTTAGATCTTATGGGAGAGAGTGGATCTACCCTTGCAAATAAGATTAAATTCTAAAGAATAATTTAAGCTATATAAATGAGCCATAAACGTCACTTTCGTTTATGGCTCTTTGCTTTTTATCATTGACTAAATTTTCGTTAAAACCCAATTATATCGTCACAATTGTTTCATTGAGTGGAATGTTTGGTATGTGCAAATGGACTAATATGTCATTGTATTTAAATATACAAATGAGCGATTCAAAGAAGGGTTTAACGTAGGTTTATCATAAAATATACTTAATATCCTTCTATAAATAAAAAGCTGTCTAATACCATTTAGGCAGCTTTTTACGTTTATTATAGGTCATTAAATGATTTCTTACATACTTTAAAAACTAATTTTCACGTATTTATGTTGAATAATTAAAACAAATTGTGCAACTTTGACTAGGTTAAAGTATATAGACATGAGGTGAATAGGCGTTTGAAATTCTTATTCCCTTTATTTTTTTCAATAAAATTTGAGTAGATGAAACCAATGTATAGGATCATTCCTATCCTCTTGTTGTTTCTTCTTATTGGTGCTATTGGCTTCGGAGTTTGGAAGGCAAAGGAAGCTATGGAGACCAAGAAACAATTAGATGAATATGAGTATTCAAGTAAAGATGCTCGTAAGGAAAATGAAGAGTTAAGAGGTGACAACCGTAAACTTCAAGCTCAAAATCGACAATTAGAAGATAGTATTCAGGTTTTAAATGCCGAAATTCAAGCGCTTAAAAAGGAGCTTAGAGAGAAGGTGACTGAAATCCGTGCTAATCGTAAACTTATTCAACAACTTAAGGAGGAATCCAATCGTTTGTTAACTCAAATTAATAGTTTGAAACAACAAAAGAATGTAGACATGGCGAAAATAAAACGCCTTGAAGATGATCGTTTCGCACTTGATGTAAAATTAGGTGATCTCTTCCTACAAAATGATTCGTTAGAAAATGTAAATTCTACCTTGCTAGAGGATCTCGTTATTAAAGAAACCGCAAAGGATGATATCATCAATAGTGATACAACTTCTACTCCTACAGCTGTATTAACCAATACAGGGAAAATAATGGAAACTACGGGAAGTTCTAAAGAAGAAGCTATTGATCCTCCTAAAATGTTACCTTTTTCTTCTGAAAAAATTGGTGTAACATTCAGTTCTTTAATTCCTATTACGAAAAGTAATAAAGCCTCTAAAAATGCTAGGAAATGGAATGGTACATTAATTGATTTTCGGATTAATTACGACGGGGAAGATGTATCTAGATTGTTCGGAAAAAATTTCGTTGTACAAATAAAAGATAAGAAAACCGGAGAAATATTGAGTCCTCGTGAATCTGGCGGTTCTGGAGATACTAAAGGTTTAACCTTTTCATTTCTTCAAAATCCTGTTTCTGTTACTTATGTAAACTATCAAAAGAAAACAAGTGATGAATTTGCCGTTTATGTCTATTATAAAGACGAAAATGGCGAGTTAGTTAACATTCCTACTGGAATGAAAGATGTAAAATTTGGTGAATAAAAATATATTTTCTAAACCCGCATTATACTACAGGCAATAACTAAGTTATTGCCTGTTTTTTATTGAGAAGGATAAGACTTTATGTTCTGGAATATGATTAGGAATGAGAAGTCTACATTTTTTCTAAAACCATATTGATATCTTCTTTTGCTCCACCTTCACTTGGCTTTCTTGCTGGATTTTTAACAATTATTCCATTGTGATCAATAAGGAAGAAATTGGGAAGTGCTTTTAGGTTATAATCTTTAGCAATTTTTGATTCGTAAACACCATCTGCAAATAGATGTACTCCTTTTTTTATAGCAGGATTACTTTTTAGATAGTTTTTCCATACGGTTTCATTCACATCTAAAGAAACATAAATAAAAACCACATCTTTATTACCTGCAAAATAATTATCACGTAATCGCGCACCATAGAAAAGTTCATGAATACAAGGAGGGCACCAAGTCGCCCAAAAGTCTAAATACACCACTTTCCCTTTAAAATCAGATAATTGGACTACATTTCCCTTAATGTCTTTCAATTCAAAACTGGGAGCAAATTGGCCAGCCTGTAATACTTTACTTTCTTCATAAACCACAGAAAGTATTTCTGTATATTTCTTAAATGGCGATTCTTTTAAAAATTTTTCAATCTCGTACTTTGAAGTAAAGGCTCTTCTGCTTTTTATTTTTTTATAAAACTCTACGGTTTTGATAAAAGATAAGACTTGACCATCAAAATATTTTTCCGCATTTTTATAAGGGTAAATAATTGTTTTGCCTGGCGTTTCGGATCGTTCCATTTCCAATTGATAGTCGAGATATTCATTAAGGAAATAAGTGTAATTAAGATTGGTTAATGCCAACGCATTATTTAATTCAATATTTTCTAAAAATTTAAAATAACTACTACTTACAGGGAGTGGTTCGGTTAAACCAGAAGCAAAACCTTTTTCCCATCGATATTGAAAAAGCTGATACGCATACCAATAATCAATTTCGGATTGTGCATAAGCTAGGAAATAACTCGAAAAGGATTTGGTAGCATGTTGATTGAAAAAATTTAATTTATCATTTCGTAAAACACCAAGAAATTTTTGAAATTCTTTGGGTTCGAGTTTCGTCATTTGAGATCGAATAAAGGCTGGGGTAAATTTGAAAAACATTTTGGCAGACTTGGCCAAATAATTATTGTGTAATGCCCCTTTACCTTCATAGGTGATCAGACTTTGGTTAAACTTCGCATCAAGATTCATTACCAAATCATCGCCAGGTTCTAAAAACATAGCATCTTCCCGATAACCATGCGTAAAAGTCAAGGCTTTGGGTTCTGAAATATATAAGGTAAGTTTGAAATAACCGTCAGGTTCAAGCTTTAAAGAAAATTGCTTTTCTTCAAAATTGATGAAATTATCAAAAAACTGAATATGGATATATTCAGAAGCTTTGTTGTTGATAATCCCCGTAATATGGGTTTCTTTTCTTGGAGTATTGTGACCAAATAGCGGTAAAGAAAGGAAGACCAAAAACAGAATGATGTTGGGTACTCTCATTATTTATATCGGATTTTGGACGATAAATATAATGAAAATACATTGAAAAACCTAAGTTATAGCCTAAAAATTGTGACTAAAATTTATAACGCGCTAGTGGAGCGATATCTTGATTGGCAAATTCTTTTCGCAAAAACTTGTAATAGCCTGTGATGGCAATCATTGCCGCATTGTCTGTACAATATGCCATTTTGGGAATATAAGTATTCCAATTTTCTTGTTCACCAAGGCTTACTAAAGAGGTTCTTAATTCTGAATTTGCGGAAACTCCTCCTGAAATGGCAATCTCTCGAATTCCTGTTTGTTTACTTGCCAATACCAATTTGTTCATTAAAATACGAATAATGCGATCTTGAACCGAAGCGCAAATATCGTGTATGTTTTCTTGGATAAAATTAGGATTCTCTTTTTCTTTTTTTCGAACAAAATATAAAATCGAAGTCTTTAAACCACTAAAACTGAAATCAAGCGCCTCTATTCGAGGTTCTGGAAAATCAAATACAGGTTTTCCTTGTTGTGCTAAACGATCTATTATTGGTCCCGCAGGGTAATCTAAACCTAGTAATTTACCTGTTTTGTCGAAAGCTTCTCCTGCCGCATCATCAATTGTGGTGCCCAATACTTCCATTTCCAAATAATTATTGACTTGAACAATTTGAGTATGTCCACCGCTCACTGTTAGGCAAAGAAAAGGGAAATTCGGTTTCGGATCATCAATAAAATGGGCTAAGATGTGTGCTTGAAGATGATTGACTTCAAGCATAGGAATATCCATTCCAAGTGCAAATGCTTTTGAAAAAGAGACTCCAACCATCAAAGAACCCATAAGCCCTGGACCTCGCGTAAAGGCAATTCCTGAAATATCTTCTTTCTTGACTCCAGCCTGTTTTAATGCTTCATCTACCACTGGAACAATATGTACTTGATGCGCTCTCGAAGCTACTTCGGGTACCACACCTCCATAGGCTTTATGTACCTCTTGACTGGCCACTACATTCGATAACATTTGAGTCCCATTCCAAATTGCAGCAGCCGTATCATCACAAGATGATTCAATTCCTAAAATTATAATTGGTTTCACTATATCAGGTCATTTAAAACCACTAATTTAGCAGTTAGTTTAAATATGAAGGATTGTTGCAAGAATACTTAATTTATCAGTAAATTTAAAGCAATTTTATCCAAAGGCATTAAAAAAAACTTAAAATCTGATTTATTCGTACCAATGGCTTCATATTTGTTTTATATACGATAAAGAGTAAAGAAAATTAACGAGGAGCAGTCACATATAAACAATGAAAAACAAAAGGTTAGCAAAGCACCAAAAAAGAAAAATCGATTTTGGACTTTCCTTCGACGTCTATTGATATTTTTATTCGTTTTTATTTTGCTTGCAGGTATTATTGGTTGGATTTTGCTCCAGCAAGAAAGTACCCAAAATTATTTAATCCAAAAAGTCTCTAATTATCTCGAAAGAGAATTAAATGTAGAAGTCAATATTGATCATGTCAATATTGATTTTTTCGATAAATTAGTGCTCGATGGCTTTTTTATTGAAGATCAAAAAAAGGATACCTTGCTTTATGTAAAACAACTGAAAGCAGATATTGGTCTTTTTAATATTCTACGTAAAGAAGTCAAAGTAGATGCCATTTATTTAGATCATGTGGTATTCAATTTACAACGCTATACTCCTGAAGAACCCTTTAATGTTCAATTCATTATTGATCGATTTTTTGCTCCTTCAGAAGGCAATGGAGAAAAGAAAGATTTTTCTTGGCTGTTAAATGCAGATGATCTTTATTTAAATCATACGCGTTTTAAACTCAATGAACAACGTAGTGGAGATCAGGTAGAAGTATTCTTGCCTAAGGGACATTTGCATTTTAAATCAATAGATATCCAGAACCTATTGATTGATATTGAATCAGCCAAACTATCAAATCCTAATGTTTATCTTAAAAAACTGAGACGGTCAGTAGCGGACGAAATTTTGGGTGAATTGGAAGAGGAAATTGAAGTGCCTGTAGACTCCGCACAAAAAACACTCCGACTTCAAGTTGCAGATTTTAAACTATTGGGAGGTCAATTTAAATTTGATAACTTCCTCCATGAACCTAAAAATCATCAAGGTATCGATTTTAATCGCTTAAGACTTCAAGGTATAGATGTGGAAGTAAGTAATTATGACTATCAAGATTTTTATCATAATGGAATGATTGATAAAATTAATTTTGTTGAGCAAAGTGGATTTGTCTTGGAAAAAGGACATGGACTGACGAAGATAAAACCAGGAAGTATTGGCGTCTATGATTTTAAATTAGAAACCCCCAATAGTAGTATAGGCGACACCATTATTTTTAAATATCGAAGTTTCTATGACATCACAGAATTTGCCGATAAATTTAGATTGACTAGTCAAATAAATAATTCGGTGGTTGCGGTAGAAGATATCATGGCCTTTGCTCCAAAGTTGAGAGAAAATCTTTTCTTTAAAGAGATAAAAGACGAACGTATCCTTGTAGATGGTTATTTTAAAGGGAAGATCAATAACTTTAAAGCAAAGGAACTAGATATAAAATTAGGCGAACGATTATTCTTAAAAGGGAAAATGGATGCTCGGGATATTACCATTCCTGAAGATGCTTTTTTTCAAGTAGATATTGAACAATTAATTACTACTTCAGATGACCTTAAATTAATTTTGCCACAAGCCAATTTTCCTGATAATTTCCAAAAGCTAGGCAACTTAGATTATAATGGATGGTTTACCGGTTTCTTGTTTAATTTTACAACAGAAGGAGCCTTACGTACCGATTTAGGAAGAGTAGGACTTAATCTGAATTTAGATGTTCGAGATGGTCTAGAGAAAGGAGTGTATAAAGGATTACTTTCTGTAGACGAATTTGATCTTAGGACTTGGACGGAAAATGACCTATTTGGAAAAGCAAGTTTTACCACAAATGTAAAAGGAACAGGGGTAACAGGTGAAACGATTAAAGCAGATTTGGATGGAGAAATTCAAAGTTTTTTCTTTAAAGATTATGAATACAAGAAAATAAAAATTGATGGTATTTTCGATAAAAAGTTATTTACAGGAAAACTGATCGCAGATGACGAGAATATTGACCTTACCTTTGATGGAACCATCAACTTTAATGAAGAAGTACCTAAGATAAAAGTAAGTGCAGACATTACCAATGTCGATCTCCAAGCATTGAATATTTCTAAAACACCACTAGCGTTAAGAGGAATTGTAGAAATTGACCTTTCTGGAGATAATGTAGATAATATTGCAGGAGATGGTGCTATGTTTCGCTTTGATATTATCCAAGGAGAAAATATATATCACTTAGATTCCATCTTATTTAATTCTACTATTGATCCTATATCTGGGGCTAGAGAGATCAATATGAATTCTGAAATTGCAGAAGCTCAGATTAAAGGATATTTTAATCTGATTCAAATGAATGGGGCCTTTGTTAATTATCTAATTGATTATTATCCGAGTTATGCAGACAAATTGGACTTAACTCCAATGGAGCCTAAATGGGAAAAAGATACCGTGAATTTGGTCGGTGGTGCTTTTACTATTGTTGAAAAACCTGTTCCTTTTGATAAGCAGGATTTTACGTTTAGTGTCAAGGTTAAAAAAGCAAATAACTTATCTCAACTCTTTGACATCAATCTGAAATCTGTAGGAGAATCTTCGGTAACGGGGTATTTTAATAATGAAATAGGACAACTGACTTTGGGAGTGAGTGTTCCCTCACTCAAATATTTAAATTTTGATGTTACTGATTTCTTATTATCTACTACTGCTTCTAGAGAAGAAACCTCTGTGAATATGCGCGTCGGTTCGGTAGGCCTTGGAGATAGTTTACAAATTCCTTCAGTTTATTTTGATGGAGAAATGGTGAACGATACCTTACGCTTTGGATTGAACGTATCCAATTTTACAGATGTCTTCACCAACTTAAATATAAATGGGATGCTTTTCCCTGAAGCAGAATATTTTGAAGCTCGATTCTTACCTTCCAATTTTTATATTTATAATGAAGAATGGATTGTATCAGGAGATAATCATATTCGCTTTAATAATAAATACATTAAAACGAAAAACGTATTTATCAATAATGGAACCCAACGAATTTCACTTAATGGCATTGGCAATAATGGCTTAATGCTCAATTTGCAAAACATTCTACTTGATCCCATTAATGATTTTATTCCTGGAGAAAAGTTTGATGTGTATGGCGCAGTTTCAGCAGATATTTCTATTCAAAATATTTTCAAATTACAGGATATCAATGCCCATGCTTTTATTGATACCGTCAAAATTGCCAATCGAAATTGGGGCGCAATGGATATACTCTTAGAAGCCAATGACATTAATGATTTGGTCAACGCCCGTATAAAAGTCTTAGATGATGACCATGAACTTTTTGTTTCTGGAACTTATGTGTCTCCAATGCATGCGAAAAAAACAGGTTTAAATAATCCAAATTATTTCGATGTGCAAGTAGAAACCAATCGATACCCTGTTAATTTTGCAGAACATTTTCTAAAGCAAATATCTGATACAGAAGGTTGGTTTAAAGCCAATATTCGACTTAATGGAATACCTTCCGCGCCCAATATTTTTGGTACGCTTGAAGTATTTGATGCGTCTACAAAAGTGGATTATTTGCAAACTAGATATTATCTAAAAAAGGTAGAATCACTAATAACCAATACTGAATTTAATTTAGATGGTAATATCGTTTATGATGAAAATGGGAAAGCAGCAGTTATCTTTGGTGGGATTTTACATGAGCGTTTGCGGAATTTCTCTATGGATGTGACGGTAGATACCAATACCGACAATGATCAAGATTATACCAATGATGAGTTTATGTTATTAAACACCACTCAAAAGGATAATCCCGATTTTTATGGTAAGGCTTTTGGAGGAGCAAAAGTCAATTTTAAAGGTCCTTTTACACAAATCAATATGCGCTTAGATGCGTATAATAATGAAAACACAGAAATATTTATTCCCGTAATTAGTACAGGAGAGGTCAAGAAAGCTTCTTTTATTGAGTTTGTCCAACCCGAAGATGATATAGATCCTAATGAAGTCGTTTCTTCTCCTGATTTACGAGGCATCAACGTTGACATGAAATTAAATGTCAATAATAAGGCAACCATAAATTTGATTTTTGATGATCGTACAGGGGAGGTGATGAAAGGAAAAGGGGAAGGTAGTATGGAGATTGCAGTAACTCGAACTGGCGATTTTACTATTGATGGACAGTTTATTGTAGAGGAAGGAGAGTACTTATTTATTTACCAAAACTTTATTAATAAGGGTTTTGCGGTAAGTAAAGGCGGAGTGATCAATTGGGATGGTGACCCTTATGATGCGCAGATCAATTTGAATGCGTATTATGAAGGTTTAGAAACACCGGTGTATAATTTTATCTTTGAGTATCTCAGTGTAGAAGATAACTCTACGACTGCCTTGGCTAGAAGATCCACGCCTGTTAAATTACTGATGGCTTTGGAAGGTCAATTGTCTCAACCAAAGATTACCTTCAATATGGAGTTCCCTGAAATTGACTCTAGATTAAAAGGTGCAGTAGATAGTAAAATGTCGGCCATATCTGGTGATGATAATGAATTGAATCGTCAAGTATTTGGATTGATCGTTCTAGGAAACTTTCTACCTTCTGAAGGTTCAGGCCAATCGACCAATCAATTTTTAACCAGTGTAAATACACTCACCGAACTTTTATCCAATCAATTTTCTAGTCACTTGACTGATTTATTGACAGAGTTTGTTGATGGGGTAGGCTTTATTTCTAATATTGAATTTGATGCAAGTTATCGACTATATTCAATTCAAGATATTGAAGGTTTGGAAAACCCCTATACGGCAAGTCAACTTCAACTAGGACTTAAAAATTATTTCTTAGATGATCGATTAATAATTAATATTGGTGGAAATATTGACTTTGCCAATGAATCATTAAGTACCAATAATCAAGGCGCCTATGTGGCTGGTGATTTTGTAATTGAGTACTTACTTACAGAAGATGGACGATTCCGTATTCGAGCTTATAATAGAACGGAGTCCGGTTATGAAGAAATTGGTGGTTCTCAACGAAATCGAACAGGGATCGGTATTTCATATTCTAGAGAATTTGATACCTTTAAAGAATTTATTAAGTCATTTTTTGATGGAGTAGGAAAAGGGAAAAAGAAGAAAGAAAAGGAAAATGATATTCGATAAAAATAATTAAACGTGATGATAAAGAAAATAATTTTTGCTTGTAGTTTATCTCTATTTTTGTTTGCTTGTTCTTCTAATGAAAATCAAGTAGAAAATAAACCTACCGTAAGTAATGAAGAAACGGTAAGGGTTTCTCTTGTAGATCTCATTTCCTTAGAAGATTTTGAAGGAAGAATAAAAGGAGATGATGACGGCTTAGTCGTTTATAATTTTTGGGCCACTTGGTGTAAACCTTGCATTGCCGAAATGCCTTATTTTGAAAAAGTTTATGAAGAAAATAAAGCGGCTGGATTGAAGTTGGTTTTCGTAAGTATAGATAAGCCCAGTCAACTAGAAAGTCGATTAATTCCTTTTTTAGAAAAACAAAAATTATTAGGAGAGGTCATTTTGCCTGATGCTAAAAAAACATCAGAGATCACGAAAATTGTTTCTCCAGATTGGAAAGGAAATATACCTGCCACCTTAATTGTAGATCCATCAAATGATACCTATCTTTTTTATAGGAAAGAATTTGATTATGAACAATTGAAAGCCATACTTCTTCCTTTAATGGCTGCACGTACCATGTAATACAAAAAGGACGGAAAAATGAGGATGAAATTTTTCTTGGGATTATTGAAGTGTACTAAAATAACAGTATCCCCACTCGAAGATTTACAGTCAAACCAATACCTCCTTGATTTAAGCCCCATTCACCAAAGCTGTACACATTAGGACCATATCGATCACCAAAACCTCCATGGACAAAATTAAAGTCTTGACGATTAATGGTAAATTTTTCGCTGGCATTTAAGGCACCAAGAGTCAGTCCAAAATCAAAATCAAGGGTAATGAAGTTAAGTAATACCTCTTGGTAACCAAAACCCGCAGTGAATTTTCTAGAGCGAATATTTTCACTTGAATAACTTAATAAAGATTCATTTTCAGGATTTACATTATCTACTTGATAATAATTTCCTTTTATATCAGCCCGGCCTAAGTGAATTTGAGCAAAGGCATAAGAGCCTTGAGGCGCAGGAATCGCATTATTTAAAAATAATTTAGCTACCGCATAAACTTGAAAATCTTTTAGTGTGGCTTTTTCTTCTGGGTAACTCCCATAACGAAATTTATAAGACTCTAGTTTCTGTTTATAATCGCGACCGGTGAAGTTAAAACCAGCACCAACTACTACTGTTCGAAAAATTACATATTCTGTGCTTATATCCACTCCTTTATCCACCAAAGGAGCCATTAAATCCGTTTTAAGGATGAAGCGTTTTCCTTGAAATCCAGTATTGGCTTGACCAAATATGGAATAAGTGAGAAAAAGAAAACCAGTAAGTAGAGTAAGTCTGCGCATCATTTATTTAGATATAATATGAAAACTATCGTAAAGTAATGAGTTTAAATTAGCTTCAGTGGCACGTAAATTTACCTGACGAACTTCTCTGTAAATGATCTCTGCACTTCTTACATCAGCAATTATTGTGTAATAATACGTATCTACATCTTGAAAGAAGAAACTTGCAATGCCCACAGGCGGAATAGTAAGCAAAAGTAATAGTTTTCCTTTCTTTGGTTTTTTATGTGTAGCAATACCATTGATCGAGAAAAACGGGGTACCATAAATGTCTGCCAAATAACTAAAGCGTGGAGAAATTAAAGGGCCTTGTTCGTGTTTGCCAATGACTTTACCTAATCTGAATTTTGAGGTATTATTTCTAACATTATCAAAATTTTGAAGATAGCTTACTTGAAGTAATTCTTGTTTTAAAGGAGCAAGGTCATTGAAAAAACTAGCATCATGCTTATTCAAATCTTCATTGTCTATAATCTGTAATTGAATGCCATTTTTTCGAGCATTACGATCTAGCATCTTATTGAACGTAGATTCTTTAGACGCCGATTTTTGATAGCTTTTTTGTGTCTGATCTTTGGTACTTATTAATACTTCATAATCAGGATTTAGACAAACGATACGTTTGACGTTATTCCCTTTTCTCCCCATCATTTTGGTTTGATCAATACGAAGTATACCTCTACAAGAAGAGAGGAATAATGAAGCCAGTAAAAGGAGAATAAAGTAACGTTTTTTATTCATTCAATTTTCGCTTTACGTAGACGTTATACTTTCCGCCTGGAAAATTTTCTAAATAGGTATTATAATAAGATTTTGCATCTTCCATCCCATAAGAAATCTCACGGAGTCTAGGATACAAAAATCCTATGGTTTCATTTTTGTCGCCAAATTTTTCAAACTGTTTTTGGATATATCCATAAGCGGTAAACCAAATATCTTCTGTTTGCATTTTACTAAACATACAATACAAAGCGGCATAATCTTCTTCTTCTATTTTTTGAAAATCAACAAGCAATCGATCAATGTTGCCCATTTCACTATATTGCGCGATGTAAAATAAATTTTCTGCTAATTTACAATTTAACCAGCTATTTTCTGGATATGATTTTAATAGTTTTAAACTTAAATAAATGCTTCGATAAAAGTTGGCATCTCGAAACGCATTTTCTACCTCTTCAAATCCAGAGATTGCTTGAATATAATCAAATTCTTCTTGGCTAAAAATATTTAACTCACCCAAACCTAAAGCCATTGTTTGACTAGTCAAATTATGATATCTGATATCTAAATTTTCCGTTTTCTTTTGATAAGGAATTTTTTCATTGTACAAAGCTTTGAAATACTTGTACTCATTCTCTTCACATTTAAAGCGTGTTGAGACGGGCAAACCTAAAGATGGAATTTCTTCAAATTCAACTTGAGTGTTTCTTTTTGCCTTTAAAAAATCAATCACTTTAACTCCTTCCTTGGGTTGGTATCCGGCTCTACGAACCATATCAATTGCTTTACGATCTGCTTCGAGTTCTTGTTGATTGGAGAAATTGATTCTTGACTTTAAATTTTCTAAAGTTCTTTTTTGTATCGCATCCAATTCGTTAGAATTTGCATACTGTTCATAAGGATGTTTTTTTACATAATGTGTGGCTTCATGAGCGATTACAAAAGCCAGCTGCGATTCATTTTCTAGCAAAGCTAAAAGACCCACATTAATGATTAAGGTTCCATCCATCCAAATATTGGCACTAGGGTAGGGTTGCCTTCCTACAAAAACACGAATTTCTTGATCTAAACCGTTAGGCAAAAGCACGGTTTTCGCCACCTTTTGTACATATGCACTTAGCGTATCATTAAAATAAATGTTTCCGCTGACAAACATTTCTTTTATAGAAAATGAAGTGGTGGTAATAAATTCATCGTCTTTATTCAATAAAGCTTTATCTGAAACATCAATTTCTATTTGAGCATCAGCTAAGATGCCTTTCATATATTCTTCAGGTATTTCCCCTTTGATCTCAATAGGAGTATAATTGTTCATAAACACAGATACCTGTCCTAAACTCCATTTGTTAGAGAAGAGAAATACAATAAAAACAAGACCCCAAATTTTATTTCCAATCAATATCTTCAATAGATTCATTTGAAACAGATAATATCCGATTTAAAAAGTGATTTGTTAAATTTATTATTCTAATAGATGAGGAGCCAGGCATAATAATGGCTACTTCTGTTCCGTTGGGGTTGATTGCATATTGTGCTGCGGCATCTTCAGAAACAATAGTAGGTGCTTCTGCATTCACGACATCCCACATATACATCTGTTGGTTCGTAGAGAAAATAAGTATAGACTTATCTCTTGCCCATTTAGGCTGGTATATTGGGTTTATAGAATTAAAGGTTTTTACATTGCCAGGCATACTAGCCACTTTTAATTCCAATTTATAGTTTGTGCTGCATTTGATCGCATAAGCAAGGTCATATTGTGTAGAAATTGCGAAAAATTGAATCCCATTTTCGCCTATGGTGTCTAAAGGATAATCAATAGAAGGAATTTCAGTATTTAATGCCTCATTTAATGGAAAAAAAAGATCTTCCAAAAATAGATAAATATCATTATTAAATAAGTAATCAAAACTTTTTACCGATTGGTAGGCACTAAGCGGGATAGGTAATTTTTCTTCAAAATTAATCACATACATTTCTTCTGTATCGGTGAGAAACAGGGCTTGCCTTAAATTTGGTTTTAAAGATAGTCTTTTCTTTGTAATAGTATCTGAAGAAAACTTTAAGGTTTCAAACCCTAAAGGATCTGTAGTAAATAATTGATTCCCAGCTACAAATCCTATGGTACCTACCGAAGCCTCCAAAAAGCGAGGATCACTTAATGAGACAATAGAAGGATCGGAGTTGAATACTTTGCATCCAGAAATTATACTAGATAAAAGTAATATAACTACAAGCTGAAAAAGGTATTTTATTTTAACAATTCGCATTTGTAACTAGTGAAAATATTTGCAAAATAAAGAATAAATGTAAGTATAATTTTTAGTAAATTTTAATCATTTATTCTTAATGAATAAAAATGAATAATTATTCATAATATTGACTTCAATTTAAAATTTGATATTCTAATTTTAAAATTCAAATCTAACCTCTAAATCAAAAGGTAATAAACTTTTTCTATTTATATTTCCTTAGTAAACAGGCGTTTGATACTAAGGTGCTTTTTATATTATAAATTTGTACCTTGAATAAACAATTGGGCCCAATATTTGTCATATATTTAATAGATGTAGATGAAAAGAAAAAAATAAATAGTAATTTCTTAACTTTGCAACTTTATTAAAGCAAAAACGTTATGCTTTATATACAAATACCTATTTTTTACAATTTTTAAATTTATTTCTAATGGCAATGCAATTAACAGACGATAACTTCAAAACTTCAGCAATAGAAACAGATAAATTAGTCCTTGTTGACTTTTGGGCTGCATGGTGTGGACCTTGTAAAATGCTAACTCCTATTATCGACGAATTAGCTGAAGATTATAAAGATACTGCTGTAATTGGTAAAGTAGACGTGGATAATAATCCACAAGTTTCTAATCAATTCGGTATCCGAAGTTTACCTACTATTCTTTTCTTAAAGAATGGGGAAATCGTAGACAAACATATTGGTGTAACTAGTAAAGCAGTGCTTGACAAAAAAATTCAAGCACATTTATAATTTTTTCACCAAAAAAAGATTAAACCTCTATCTTAACAATTTGTAGGATAGAGGTTTATTTATTTAATTTGTACTCCTATGGATTTTTTCGAACAACATGATGTGCGTCAACTCGGTAACCTTGAATTGCTTGCCCGACAAGTAGTGGAAGGTTTTATTATTGGTTTACATAAAAGTCCATTCCATGGATTTTCTGTAGAATTTGCCGAACATAGACTCTATAACCAAGGAGAATCTACCAAAAATATTGATTGGAAAGTCTATGCCCGATCAGATAAACTCTTTTCTAAACGTTTTGAAGAAGAAACGAATCTACGGTGTCAAATTGTAATTGATGCTTCTTCTTCTATGTATTTCCCAGAAAATAAATCAGATACAAAATCTCAACTTAATAAATTAGAATTTTCTTCCTTAGCTGCGGCTTCTTTAATGACTTTGTTACGTAAACAAAGAGATGCATTCGGCTTGAGTCTATTCTCCGATTCTGTATTTCAACATACACGTTGTAAATCGAGTACAGCACATTATAAGCTACTCTTGACTTATCTGCATAATTTAATTGATAATCCTGAACGAAATAAAACGACTTCGGCTGCTGCCGCTCTCCATGAAATTGCGGATAGTGTACACCGACGATCTCTTATTGTGGTATTTAGTGATATGTTTGAATATTCAGAAGATACGGAAAAACTATTTGCTGCCTTACAACACCTAAAACACAATAAACATGAAGTAGTCTTATTTCATGTCGTCGATAAAAGCAAAGAAATTGATTTTGAATTCGAAAATAGACCTTACCTTTTTATAGATATTGAATCTGGTGAAAAAGTTCGACTACAATCGAATCAGGTGAAAGATTATTATGTAGAACAAATGCACAAATTTAGAAATGCATTAGAGATGAGATGCCTACAATACAAAATTGACTTTGTAGAAGCAGACATCAATCAGGGATTTCGACAAGTCCTGATGCCTTATCTTGTAAAACGTAGCAAAATGGGTACTTAAGCCAATCGCATCAATTTCTTAATTCATTTTTTTAGGATAAAATATACACAACTTAGCTAAAACCACTATGACTAAACTTAATAAAATTTCTACCACCGCTCCAGATGAATTGAGCAAAAAAGAGGTTAAAAAAGAATTTAATAACCTTTGTGAACGAATTGGCGAACTACAAAATTTAATGTACGCTGGAGGAAAACACAGTTTACTCGTCGTTTTGCAAGGGATGGACTCTAGTGGAAAAGATGGCGTTACTCGAAATGTATTTAAAGACTGTGCGCCTTATGCCATTTCGGTAAAAGCATTCAAAAAACCTTCTAAAGAAGAAATGGGACATGACTTTCTTTGGCGTGTACATCAAGCTGCTCCCGAAAAAGGACAGTTCGTCGTTTTTAATCGATCTCATTACGAAGATGTACTCATCCAACGAGTACATGGATGGATAGACGAAGATCGGGTTAAGGTTCGATTCAGAGCAATCAATGCTTTTGAAGAACTTCTTAAAGAAGATAATAATACCACGATTCTAAAATTTTATCTACACCTATCTAAAGATCGCCAAATCGAAAAACTTCGAGAACGGATCACAGAACCCACAAAAAATTGGAAGCATAATGATGGCGATTGGGAACAACGTAAACATTGGGATCAATACATGGATTGCTATGAAGATGTGCTCGATAATTGTAATCACATTCCTTGGGAAATCATTCCAGCAGACAATCAATGGTATCGAAATTATTTAATCGCTAAAAAAATCTGTGCTACTTTGGAAGCCCTAAATATGGAATTCCCAAGATTAGATGAAGATGAAATAACGGCTGATTGGAAATAAAATAAAATCGTTTTGGATAAGATAAGAGTAGACAAATGGCTTTGGAGTGTGCGTATTTTTAAGTCCCGCTCTATGGCAACCAGTGCTTGTAAAACTGGTAAAATATTTTTAGATGTAGAAGGGGAGAAAGAAAAAATAAAACCTTCCTATCTCCTGCGTCGTGGTTCCATTATTCATATCAAAAAAAATGGATTCAATCTGACTTTTAAAGTGGTAGACTTATTGGCAAAAAGAGTATCTGCTAGTTTAGCTCAACCTTGCTATGAAGATTTGACTACCCCTGAAGAACTTAATAAATATAAAGATTGGTTTGTAGGGAAGAGTCGCCCAGAGTTTAGAGAAAAAGGAGCAGGACGACCTACGAAAAAAGAACGAAGAGAACTGGATGAATATAAAGGAAATATTTACGATTTCGAAGATTAAGTCTTTTCCTTCTATCCTCCTTTTTTTTCCAAAAAATAATCTTGATTCTCTATTGATTTATTGCTTATGGAAACCTATCTTTGCAGCAATTTTTCAACCAAATTTCCAATATCAGCGCAATCTAAAATAGAACCTCATGACTAAAACAATGCTTTCCGATCGAATTTTAAGAATGCAAGAATCTGCAACCATTAAAATGGCTAAAATGGCGAGAAAATTAGCAGCCGAAGGTCATGATGTGATTAGCTTAAGCTTAGGTGAACCTGATTTTGATACGCCAAAGCACATTAAAGATGCCGCAAAAAAAGCATTGGATGATGGCTTTACTAAATATACGCCTGTGCCGGGCTTAGTCGAATTGCGCCAAGCCATTTGTAATAAATTTAAAAGAGATAATAACTTAGATTTTGATCTAAGTCAAATCGTGGTGTCTAATGGAGCAAAACAATCCATTGCCAACCTTTCTCTTGCTTTACTCAACGAAGGTGATGAAGTCATTGTACTTGCCCCATTTTGGGTTTCTTATTATGAAATTATTCGCTTAGGTGGTGGGGTACCTGTCGTGTTGCACTCTGGTGTAGAAGACGATTATAAAGTAAGTGCCGAAGCGATTGAAGAGGCAATTACGAATCGAACAAAATTGATCATTTTCTCTTCTCCTTGTAATCCTTCGGGTTCTGTTTATTCTTACGACGAACTTAAAGCTATTGCTGGAGTGGTAGAGCGTCATAAAAATGTACATATCATTTCAGATGAAATCTATGAGTACATCAATTTCGATGAAAAGCACGTAAGTATTGGTACATTTGAGTCGGTTAAAGATCGTACCATTACCATCAATGGTTTTTCTAAAGGCTTTGCCATGACCGGATGGAGATTGGGTTATATGGGAGCGCCAGAATGGATAGCACAAGCTTGTGCAAAGATGCAAGGGCAATTTACTTCGGGGGCGAATGCATTTGGACAAAAAGCCGCAGCTTATGCCTTAGAAGCTGATATGGCACCTACTAATGTGATGCGAGAAGCTTTCCTTAAACGTAGAGATTTGGTCATCAATGGACTCAAAGAAATTCCAGGATTTATTGTAAACTATCCTAAAGGAGCATTTTATGTTTTTCCAGATGTCAGCGCACATTTTGGTAAAGTGATTGATGGTTTTGAAATAGAAAATTCGGCTGATTTTGCAGAATATTTATTGCAAAAAGCCCATGTAGCTATTGTGGCGGGTTCTGCATTTGGTTGTGAAGGTTGTATTCGTCTTTCCTATGCTGCGGCAGAAGAAACCCTTATCGAGGCTGTAAAGCGAATTAAGGAAGCTGTTTTAAAATTGGGCTAATTCTTTTAATGTCCTTGGCATTATGTTTGATCTTTTTTTTATAAAATGATCTAATATGAAAAATTTAAGTCTTATCGTTTTAATGATTGGCTTGTCCCTCTTTTTCTTCACTTCTTGCGAAAAAGAAGAAGCCACCCTTAATGATCATCTGATTGGAACTTGGAATGTCGTCGAAGTACAAGCCACAGTTTATTTGTTTGGTATTCCACTTTCAGACACAGATCAAGATCCAACAGGCACCATGACTTTTAATGATACCGGATGGGCTACACAAGATTATAGCTTTTCCATTTTAGATTCTATGTATACCCAAACAGGTTCATTTACTTGGAGACCAGACGGAGATCAAGTCTTTGTCAATGAAAATTTTTCTAATCCCTTAATTTGGAATCGAAGTATTAATGAAGCGAATATGCAAAAAGCAACCTACAGCGATACCATTTCAATCAATGATATTCGAGAATTTACCCTAACATTTACGCGCTAAATACTTTCGCGTTCGATTGGACAAGTCATACAGTGACTTCCTCCTCTTGCTCGCGATAATTCGCTTGAAGGCAGTGTGATAATGGTTTGTTTGACCTCGTCAATATTAAAACCTTCTTTCCTTGACTGCGCAATTAAATCTTCTGCGGAAAGAATTTGATAGCCCTTTTCTTTGAAAGCTTCAATGGTTAATACATTTCGATCGTACATTAGGGCGATGCCCGGTTTTAAGGCTACTAGATTGCAACCGTCAGTCCATTGCTCACGCTCTTGGTAAGGAGAAACGCCTTTACCGCTAAAAACAAAATCCATCTTTTCATTGAGCTCCTGAATCATAAAATCACGAATGGAATTATAGATTCTTTGGCTCCCATCATGAGAATATACAATGGCATTACTACTAATCCCATCAGCAACTAATGGCTTAAAAGCAGCTACATGATCAAAATTGACTTGCGTAAAAATTGTATCAATATGCATAAATGATCGGTCTGCAGGGATATTGATTTGAACAACATTTTTTACTACACCTTTTTTAAATAAGACTTCACTCAATAATTTTATGGCATGTCCGCTGCTACGTTCACTACAGCCAACCAATAAATAATCAGGATGGATCATCATGATATCACCTCCTTCTATAGAAACCATCTCACCTTTTCTAGAAGGTGGGAATTCATCAATTTGATTGAGATTAATAATTTTTCCTTCCTCTTTTAAGCTGGTAAAAATAGGGTGGGACCAAAAAATAAATCTAGTCAATAAATTTTCTCTGAAACGAGCCGACTTGGCTGCTTTGGTAATGATCACATGATCATTTACCACCACCGCTATATCTCTGGTAAAGATAAAATTAGGAATAGGATCAAATAAAATGCAATCTTCTTTTTTACAAAATCCTGTAATTAAAACATCTCTTAATTCTTCATCGCCCAAACTAGAAAGGATTTTGGCATCTCGTTTAGGAAGTTCTTCAAAATCAACCACCATTGAAATAATCAAATCTTTGGTTTCTTTATCATGTTGAATAGACTCTAAAAGCAAGGTTTCAATTTCAAGGACATTATCTTCGCCTAAAAATAGGGCTAATACATTTTTAAAGATGTCATGTTCTTTTTGCATTTGTTCCAAAAAGACGATGTCATCAAATAAAAGTTCTTCTGCACGCTTTGGAGAAATTCTTGCAATCCCTGCATCAGGACGATGTACAATTACTCGTTTGAGTTTTCCAATTTCAGAAGATACAAATACACTACCTTTAGTTGTCATTTCATTTTATTTTGAGCGGTAAAGATAGCGTTCCTGTTTTTATATTCCTTAGTAATTCTAAATTATTTATAGACATAATCCATATCATTTTTTTGCTAATCTAAACAACTTGTTAATATAAAAGCTTTAAGGTCAAGGAACTAAAAGGATTTTTTATAAGAAAACTTGATTTTTTCCAAAAATGTTATTATGTTTGGGTATACAAAACAAATTAAGAAATGAGTTACAATATTCAAATTACTTTTCCTCTTCCAAATTGTTGTTGCTTTGCTAATCTCAATTAGATAAGGAAGTAGAATATTGTAAAACGTACTTAAACGGTCTTCCTAGTTATAGGAAGACCGTTTTTATTTTAATAAAAAATGATCAATTTAATCACTTGTTGCTGTTGTGGAATAACCTTTAATACCAAAGGGAGCATTGGCATGTAATTGAATATAAAAAAATAGTTTTCATGAAGCCTTTCCTTTGGGAAAGGCTTTTTTTATTGGTAATAATCCTATTTAATTAACTAAAAGAATAACAAAATGTTGCAATCCAATTTAATAATTCAACCGAATGTAATCGAAAAAATAAAAAGCCACTTAAGGCATCATTACCCAGAAGTAGGCGTAGGTTTTTTATTTGGAAATGAAAAAAATGCACGCACCGTTTCCTACGCTTATCCAGTACAAAATATCCGAAAAAATAATCATTTAAAAGGTTATCAAATTGATCCCTTGGATTATTTAAAAGCCGAACAATTTGCAGAAGAAAAAGGATTGCAAATCCTTGGTATTTATCAGTCTTCGGTCGATCAACCCAACCATCTTTCTAATTTAGATCAACATTATGCCCTTCCTTTTTTCTCTTATTTGAAAGTGGCAGTTTATAAAGGAGAAATCAAAGAAATCACCTCTTTTCGTTTTCATGATCAATTGAAACGATTAGCAGAAGAACCCATTTTTTCCCCTAAAGCACAACTTAATTATTAAATAACTTTTTGTAAAAATATCACTTATGACAAAGATAAAAATACCTGCCCCGCTTCGAAAATACACCAATGAAGAATCGGTTATTTCTACCAAGGCACAAAACCTTTTTGGTATATTTGAATACCTCGTATTTAAATATCCACAGATTAAAACACATCTTTTTAATGAAAAAGCGGAGTTACATGCTTTCCTCCGTATATTTGTTGGAGATAAACCAAATGAAGTTAATGGAAAAGAAGATGTCTTATTAGAAAAAGATCATCTCATAAGAATTATTCCAGTAATTAAAGGCGGTTAACATTACAATAATCATGTATGGAAGACCAATTATTTTCTAAAGAAGAATTTGCTCGATATAACCGACATATCATCATTCCAGAGTTTGGTTTGGAAGGGCAACAAAAATTAAAAGCCGCCAAAGTATTAGTCATTGGATCGGGTGGTCTGGGTAGCCCTATGCTTTTATATTTGGCCGCAGCAGGAGTAGGTACCATTGGTATCGTTGATTTTGATGTCGTTGAAGATAGTAATCTCCAACGACAAGTTCTTTTCGGAACAGAAAGTATTGGAAAACCAAAAGTACAAGAAGCAAAGAAACGATTATTGAGTTTAAATCCTTATATTAAAGTGATTACTCACGAACTTGCTTTAAGCGCAGACAATGCCTTAGCCATTTTTAAAGATTACGATTTAGTAGCAGATGGAACCGATAATTTTCCTACAAGATACCTAGTAAATGATGCTTGTGTATTGACAGGTATTCCCAATGTTTTTGCTTCGATCTTTCGTTTTGAAGGACAAGTTTCGGTGTTTAATTTTCCTTTAGAAAATGGAGAACGAGGGCCCAATTATCGAGATGTTTTTCCAGAACCGCCACCTCCAGGTTTAGTGCCAAATTGTGCAGAAGCAGGGGTTTTAGGTGTTTTGCCAGGAATAATTGGCAGTCTTCAAGCGAATGAAGTAATCAAAGTGATTACAGGAATAGGAAGCCCGTTGGCAGGTAAGCTTTATATTTTCGATGCCTTATCTTTTCAATCTAGAATACTTAAAATTAAACGAAATTCCAATCGTGCACCTATCGAAAAATTAATTGATTATGACGCTTTTTGTGGAGCTAAATCTAAGAATGATTCCATTCCTGAAATTACAGTACAGGCCTTTGACCAATTGAGGAAACAAGGCGATGATTTTCAATTAATAGATGTTCGTGAACTGATGGAATATGAGCATGTAAATTTAGGGGGTACATTAATTCCGCTAGGCAGTCTATTGCAAAAGGTCGATCAAATTGAACGCGACAAACAAGTTATTGTCCTTTGTAAAAGTGGTATTCGATCTGCTAAAGCCATAGAAGTGCTCAATGAAAAATTTGGTTTTACCAACCTCTATAATTTAAAAGGAGGAATCATTGCTTTTGCAAAAGAGATTGATGCTACTTTGCCTACCTATTAGGTAAGATGTAAAACTTAAAGTATCTAAGTAAATATTTTGGGGCTTGCACTATCGTGCCGGTCCTTTCCAGACTCGGCATTCGCCTCGGTGCTGCGCACTTCGCTGCGCTCATCCTCCAAGCACCTAAGCCAATTTAGTTTTCAGCTTAAAGACTGTTCTATAAAAAGCGGATAATCTTCAATTTTTATCCCTTGTTTTTTTGCTTCTTCAAAAAGGGTCGTAATCGCTTTTTTACCGTTTTTCCCCAAATCTAAGGTATAGTCATTGACATATAGTTTGATATGTTTTAGCATGACCTCTAAATCCATTTCCTGCGCATGAGGTTTAACAAAATCATATGTTTTTTCTGGATTTTCTAATGCAAATTTCACGCTTCTTTGCATTACTCGATCTACCTTTTGTTGAATACTCAATGGTAGATTTCTTTTGATTACGATACCACCTAGAGGAATAGGCAGCTTTGTCTTTTCTTCCCAAAACTCACCCAAATCAATAATCTTATGCAATCCTTTTTCTTGGTAAGTAAATCGGTTTTCATGGATAATAAGTCCAAGTTCAATTTTTTCTTCTAAGAGTTGATGCTCAATATCAGAAAAGAGCATACTTTCTTTGTTCTTTGCTTCGGGAAAAGCAATGCGTAATAAGAAATTGGCAGTTGTAAATTTGCCCGGAATACCAATTCGTTGATTGCTAACTTCATTGGACTTAATAGGATGTTTACTAATTAATAATGGCCCACAATTATTGCCCAAGGCGCTACCTCCATTTAAAAGAATATAATCTTTTACTAAATAAGCATAGGTATGATAACTCAATTTGGTAATATCCAGCTCATTTTGAAAGGCTCTTTGATTTAAGTCCTCTACATCCGCCAAGATTAATTCGAATTCTAGACCTTCCGTATCTATTTTATGATGGATCATAGCATCAAAGATAAAAGTGTCATTCGGACAAGGAGAAAAGCCAATACGAAGTTTCATTTAAATATGTGTTTGAATAGAAATATAAATTACGAGAACAAAATTGTAAATTGCACCAAAATTTAAGCGCATGGATTTAAGTGATTTAAAAGTGTTGTACGAAGATAACCATCTTATTGCAGTAAACAAACCTGCAGGCTGGTTGGTTCAAGGGGATGAAACAGGAGATGCTCCTTTGTCGGATTATGTAAAATGGTATATCAAGGTGCGATTCAAAAAACCAGGAGATGTCTTTTTAGGGCATATTCATCGTTTAGATCGACCAGTGAGTGGAGTGGTATTGTTTGCTCGGACCTCAAAGGCTTTAGTACGGATGAATAAAGCTTTTAAGGATAGGGAAGTGAAAAAGACTTATTTGGCAATTACAGGCAACCGCCCAAATCCTTTTAATGGGACTTTAGTCCATTATCTTTTGAAGGATAAAACACGGAATTATGTGAATGCATCTAAGAAACCTTTTTCAAAAGCCAAACGATCGGAGCTACATTATAAATTAAAAGCTTCCATTGATACACAGCATCTTTTAGAAATTAATCCGATTACTGGTAGACCGCATCAAATACGGGTGCAACTTTCCCAAATCGGTTGCCCGATACGAGGAGACTTAAAATATGGATATACGTTGCCTAATGAAGATGGATGTATTAGTTTACATGCACGTTCTTTATCATTTATACATCCAGTAAAAAAAGAGCCTGTTCGAATAGATGCTGCAATACCTGATGATCCTATATGGAAAAAATTTAAGGACTTTAAATAGTTGTCATTATGCATATAGAAACCTTCCGAACCTATTGCTTGGCTAAACCGGGTGTAACCGAAGAATTCCCATTTGATGAAGTTACGTTGACTTTTAAAGTGATGGGGAAAATATTTGCAATTACTGGATTGAATCGAGAAGATTTTCAAGTAAATTTAAAATGTGATCCTGAACGTGTAGATGAACTTCGCGCCGATCATCCTCAAATTTTACCCGGTTATCATATGAATAAAAAGCATTGGAATACCGTGCTTTTTGAAGACGGATTATCAGAGAAATTACTGAAAGAGTTAATTGATCATTCTTATGAATTAGTGGTTAAAAAGCTTAAAAAAGCGGATAGGGAATTATTAAAACAATGGGAAAGTGAAGGTTGATTATCTTATCGTAGGTCAAGGCGTAGCGGGTTCATTATTAAGCCATTTTTTAATTAAAAGAGGACAAACAATTGCTGTCTTTGATCCTGGGAAAACACCGAACGCTTCTCAAACCGCGGCCGGAATAATCAACCCAGTAACAGGAAGACGCATTGTCAAAAGTTGGCGTATTGATGATTTACTTCCCTTTGCCAAAAAGACCTATCGAGACTTAGAAAAGAGCTTGGATATCGCTGTTTATTTTGAAGGAAATATTCTACGTGCCTTTCAAAATCAAAAACAAGAAACGGATTGGTTGGTCAAGACAGAGAATGAATCTTACCAAAAATATATTGACTCTACAGAAGCAGTAGATAAATATAATGAATTGCTGTTTCCAGTCTTTGCTTGGGGAGAAATTAGAGGTGCTCGGTTAGATATTCCTCGATTAGTCAATCGATATAAAGAACATCTAAAAGTGAGTAATCGCTTAGTAGAAGAGCAATTTGATTTTAATGCCATTGAATATTTAGAAGATGGGATTCGATACAAAGCATATGAAGCAAAGAAAATTTTGTTTTGCGAAGGCTATCAAAGTCAGCTGAATCCATATTTTTCATATCTTCCGAATCAAGCAGCGAAAGGGGAGTGTTGGATAGTAGAAATAGATGGACCTATGCCTGAGTCGATGATTAAAAATAAAGTATTTTTGGTTCCTTTGACAGAAAATAAATATTGGGTTGGCTCTACCTATTCCTGGTTTGATATTTCAAAAAATATTACAGAAGAAGGACAAGCTACATTAAAAAAAGGATTGGAAGGGTTAATAAAAAGACCATATAAAATTCTAGAAAAGAAGGTGGGCATTCGTCCAGTTTTTAAAGATCGACGACCTATGGTTGGCCTTCATCCAAAGTATCCACAATTAGGCATTTTAAATGGAATGGGGACAAAAGGCGCTTCCTTATCTCCTTGGTGGGCGAATCATTTCGCGGCCTTTCTGACAGGAGAATTAGCGCAATTAGATGAAGAAGTCAATGTAAGTCGTGTGGCTAATCTTTTTGGACAAGATTCGCCAAACTTGCCTGAGTAACTTGAATTAAATCAGTCACTTTGATTTTAATTAAGAGTCCTCTTTTTCCAGCATTGATGTATAGGTGATTTAGCTTTTCAGCATAACTGTCTAAATAAATAATTGCGGGTTTTTTTATACCAATTGGCGAACAGCCCCCACGAATATAACCTGTAAAAGATTCAATTTCTTTTACAGGAAGCATCGTTACTTTTTTATTATAACTGGCATTAGCAAGGGATTTAAAAGACAAGTTTTTATTGCCCGGAATTAAGGCACAAATCAATCCTGTTTTATTTCCCTTTAGCATAAGCGATTTGTAAATCAAATGGAGATCAATGCCAAGGTTTGAAGCTATTTGTTCGACTTGAAGATTAGTCTCATCATAAGCATACGGTACTAATTCATATTCGATTTTTTGTTGATCTAGAATCCGTATCGCATTTGTTTTTTTCATAAATAATCCTCAGGAAATACTAATGTTTACTTTCGAAAGCATCTAAGTTTTCTTGTGCTTTCTCCCAAGCAGACATGATATCATCCATGCTGTTTTTTAGCGTTTTATACTCAGCCATTATTTTGTCAGCATCTGAAGATTGGTAGAAACTTGGGTCTGCCATTTTTAGTTCGATTTCCGCTATTTCCTTTTCTGCTTTTTCAATTTTTCGTTCGCTATTTTTAACCGCTTTTTCTAATTTTCTTTTTTCCTTTTGTGCTTCGTAAGAAAGCTTTACCGATTGATTTTTTTGTTTTGATTTGTTCGATTCAGAAGCATGACCAGAGAGACTAATTTCTCTCATATTATCGGCTTTTCTTTTTTCAAGGAAATAAGTAATGTCTCCTAAATAATCAAACAGTTTTTTGTCTTTAAACTCGACAACCTTACTGGTCAAGCCTTGAAGAAATTCCCGATCGTGAGATACAATTAATAGAGTACCATCATATTTCATAAGCGCATCTTTGAGCACTTCTTTTGATAAAATGTCTAGGTGGTTAGTCGGCTCATCCAGTACCAATAAATTGATGGGACGTAAAAGTAAACAGGCTAAGGCAACGCGGGCACGTTCACCTCCTGAGAGGACACTTGCTTTTTTCTCTGCATCTTCTCCACTAAACATAAAGCTTCCTAAAATACGTCGAACTTTAGGAATTAAATCTGGAGGAGCAGCGCCTTCTACAATTTCTAAGACGGTTTTACTAAGATCGAGTTCGTCTGATTGATTTTGGGCATAATAACCAATTTGGACATTGTGACCAAGCGTAACGGTCCCTGATGTTTTGTCTAAATTATTGATTAATATTCGAGTGAAGGTTGTTTTACCTTGGCCATTTTGACCGACAAAAGCGACTCGTTCTCCCCGGTTTACCGTAAAGTCAACTCCGGACAAAATTTCTGCATCTCCATATTGTTTGATTACCTTTTTGGCATCGACCACAACTTGACCAGACCTTGGAGCAGGAGGGAATGAAATCCGCATCGAACTGTTATTCTCTTGGTCAATCTCTATCTTATCCATGCGGTCTAATTGTTTGATAAGCGATTGCGCCATTTTGGCTTTACTTGCTTTTGCTCTAAATTTATCAATCAATTTTTCCGTTTCGGCAATTTGTTTTTGTTGATTTTTAAATGCGGCTTCCTGCTGCTCTCTACGCTCTAATCGCATCTCTAAATATTTGGAATAATTGGCTTTATATTCGTAGAGCCTTCCAAATTCAATTTCAGCAGTAAATTTGGTGACTTGATCCAAAAACATTTTATCGTGCGAGATCACGACAACGGCACCTTCATAATCTCTTAAGTATTGTTCTAGCCAAATAATAGATTCAATATCTAAGTGGTTGGTAGGCTCATCTAACAATAAAAAATCGGGACGAGTAAGTAATAATTTTGCAAGCTCAATACGCATTTGCCAACCGCCACTAAATTCGCCAATTTTACGGTATAAATCTGGTGATTTGAAACCAAGCCCGATTAAAACCTTTTCGGTTTCTGCTTCCATGGTGTATCCACCCAACAACTGAAATTGATCATTAAACTCAGAAAGTTCATTCAATAATTTTTCGTAAGCGGCAGATTCATAA
This sequence comes from Saprospiraceae bacterium, assembly GCA_020629935.1. Lineage (GTDB taxonomy): Bacteria > Bacteroidota > Bacteroidia > Chitinophagales > Saprospiraceae > JAHDCJ01. Next base: position 30,913 of record JAHDCJ010000048.1, read on the forward strand.
TCGGTTCTTATGGATATCTCTTCATTGATTCGATCAATCTTATTTTTTAAATTGATGGCTTGTTCGAATGCACCGAGTGCCTCATCCATTACTTTTTTATCTTTATCTAAAGATATTTCTTGTTTTAGATATCCTAAAGTGGTAGAACCTGAGCGACTAACTTCGCCAGCATCTGGGGAAATTTCTTTGGCAATAATTTTTAGTAAGGTAGATTTACCAGCTCCATTTCTTCCAACGAGCCCCATTTTGATTTTCGGCTTGATGACGAAATTGAGGTGATTGAAAAGAATTCGATCCCCATATTTGATATAAATGTTAGATGCTGTAATCATAAATTTAGTACAATTTAAATTTAGCACAAAAGTACGTTATTTATGGGAGAAGGTAAACATCTAAGATAAAAAATAGATGAGGAAGGTAGGCCTTATAGAAACATCTTCTCCTAAATAAAAAGAAAAGAATGAAATTGTTCGATTAATTTCTAAATGCACTCAGTTTTCAAATTGCCAATCATTGGCTTATCTTTGATGGTAGAAGCATTCAAAACACTTAATGCAATCCTTATTATGAAATTGAAAAGTATACTTATTCTCATTGTTTTTCCTTTAATCACCTATGCTCAAATGGGCCCCCAACAAGTAATCTATGGAGGCGGTTCTTTTGGAATTAGCGCAGCGTGGATAATAAACCAAACGAATTATGGCTTTGCGGAATTGGATTATGTTCCTGAAATCGGTTATTCCTTTGGTGCATCTGGTGGGATGATTATTAATCGTGGAAATGCCATAGAAGTTGATTTATTATATACTCGACAAGGGCAAAAATATGAAGATGTAATTGAGTTTTTTGTAGATTCCTTTAATCGGGTAAAAAAAGAAGTTCGTTTGCATTATCTTCAAGTTCCAGTAGTTTTTAAGCATATTTTTGATTTACAGCACGGAGATTTTGATAAAGAAGATCCAAAGTTTTTTCTAGGTGCAGGCTTGCAATTTGGCTTTTTAACAAAAGCTAAAGTACAATATTATAGAGATGGGATAGAAGAGAATTTTGCTTTAGCTCAAGCCACCAATAGCAATATAGAAGAACCTCCTGCTAAATCATCTAATTTGTTTAATAAAATAGATATATCCTTGGTGGGTACGATGGGGGTGCGACGCTATCTAACAGAAAAGTTGATCGTCTCTATTGAGGCTAAGGGCGGATTAAGTATGACTGACATGAATCAGAAAAATTGGCAATTTGAAAATCCTGATGGAATTTATAAACCCAGTCGGAATATGTTATTGACTCTAAAACTTAGTGCTTTTTATGAATTAAGCTCAAGTAAGTCAGTGATTCCTTCTGATCAATAAAAAAGCTACTCTTTAAGGAGTAGCTTATAAATGTGATTTACTGGGAAAATATTTTTTATTTATTCAATTGGCTTTAGTAAAATCAATTCCAATTGGCATAATCTGGTACTTGGGAAATTACGGTAAATCGATCTCCTTTTTCTTTTAACACATCAGACCATAATTCCATACCTTTAGGTTCAAAAACAAATTTTTCGTTAGCTTGGCTTAATATCCAAGACCCGGAGCCCATTTCATCAATGAGTTGTCCTTTATCCCATCCAGAATAACCTACGAAAAATCGAATATTGGTATTGTTAATTTGGTCCGTACTAATTAGAAATTTTAGTCTTTCAAAATCTCCTCCCCAATAAACGCCATTACATACCGCCTGACTATCATCTAATAAATGTCCTACATTATGAATATAGTGGATGGTATCCGTTTGCACAGGGCCACCAAAGTAGACTTCACTTTTAAATTCAGGAAAATCAGCAAGTAAATCATTGATTTCCATTTTTACTGATTTATTTAAAATAAAACCTACCGTACCTTCTTGATGGTGATCGCATAACAACACCACAGATCGTTTAAAATTAGGATCAGCCATAAAGGGTTCAGCCAATAATATTTGGCCCGTTTCGATGTTTCGATTTAGATTGTTCATAGGATAGCCTTTTCGTTATAAGATAGATAAAAAACTATTTCCGTTGCGTAAGTGTTAAACTTTAACAGATAAAATTTTAACTTCTATGTTTATTGTAAAACAAAAACAATTCCAAAATCATTAAGACAGTGTTTCTGTTGGTAGGGTTCTGTCAATTTTTCGTATCATTCCTCGCAATACTTTTCCTGTACCACCTACTTCTGTAAATGAAGTGGTTCCGTCTTCAATCATCCTTTCAATGGTTTGGGTCCATCGAACTGGAGCCGTTAATTGTTGGATAAGATTTTGTTTAATAATTGATACTTCGGTATGTGCTTTTGCATCGACATTTTGGTATATCGGGCATTGTATTGGATTAAATTGAACCGCATTTATTGCTTCTGCTAGTTCTGCACGTGCAGGCTCCATAAGCGGAGAATGGAATGCTCCACCGACAGGAAGTATTAATGCTCTTTTGGCTCCTGCTGCTTTGAGTTGTTCTACAGCTATTTCAATTCCTTCCATACTTCCAGAAATGACCAATTGTCCAGGACAATTATAATTGGCAGGAACAACGATTTCTTCAATACCATTACAAATGTTTTCTACCTCTATATCAGGAAGACCAAGAATAGCGGCCATAGTGCTCTGGGTAGTTTCACAAGCCTTTTGCATTGCTAAAGCTCTTTTTTGTACTAAAAGAAGTCCATCTTCAAAAGAAAGCGCACCACTAGCACATAAGGCAGAAAATTCGCCTAAAGAATGACCAGCTACGATTTCTGGTTTAAACTCGTCTGCTTTGATTTTTGAGGTAATAACTGAATGTAGAAATATGGCAGGTTGTGTAACTTTTGTTTGTTTTAGTGCATCCGCATCCCCATCAAACATGATGTCAGAAATTCGAAAACCCAATAATTCATTCGCTTGTTCGAAAAGTTCTTTGGCTAATGGAAATTCGTTATATAGGGCTTTGCCCATTTCTAGAAACTGAGCACCTTGGCCTGGAAAAACATAAGCTTTCATAATTGTTAATTTAGATGAATGTGTAGGAAAAATAAAACCCGAAAATGCATTAAGACAATTGTTTGTTAATTAAATTTAAAAATTCATTTCGAGTCTCCACATTTTTAAATTCTCCTGTAAAAGCTGAGGTCGTAGTAATGGAATTTTGCTTTTGTACTCCTCGCATCATCATACACATATGACGAGCTTCAATTACAATGGCTACTCCTAATGGATTAAGCGTGTTTTGAATACAATGAAGCACCTCATGGGTGAGTCGCTCTTGCACTTGCAAACGGCGAGCAAAAATATCTACGACTCTTGGAATTTTACTTAAACCTACGATGTGTCCATTCGGAATGTAAGCAATGTGGGCTTTTCCGAAAAAAGGTAATATGTGATGTTCACAAAGTGAATAGACTTCGATATCTTTCACGATGACCATTTCACTATAATCTTCTTTAAACATCGCACTTGTTAAAACCTCTACAGGATCAATAGTATATCCTTGGGTTAGATATTGCATCGCTTTGGCCGCACGTTCTGGAGTTTTTAATAATCCTTCTCGTTGTGGATCTTCACCTAGACCAGATAAAATACCATCATATTTTATTTTGAGTTGATCAGTAAGTTCTTTATTATATTCTTCCTTTTTTATATAATGCATGATAGCCTTTATTTTTGATTGAAAATTATTTCATTTATGAAACAAAAAACGGATTTATTTCGTCTCTATTTTGTTCATAATATTGAAGATTTGTATATTCCTTTTTATAAAGTTGTTAAAAAAATATCTTACGATCTAGAAGTAAATCATTGAAAGTCAGATACTTCTTTTTTTTGTATTGACTGTCAAGCATTTGCCTTCGATTTACAACATAAATATTAAACAAATTTTATTACTTCAAAGATAAGATTGTAGTTAATTTTATTTTTTTTCAATTTGTCTATTTATTCAATTAAATTTGAAGCGCAAAAGTACAAAGAAAAAAAACAAATTTTTATAAAAACGAGGGGAAACCATTTGGAAGATCCACTGCTAGGAAATTATTATGAAATTGCTCATCTTATCTGCTACATTTAAAGAAATTCGTCCCTTTGTTTTAAAACTTAAAAAAGAGGCTAAAGAAATCAGTGAATTTGTATTTCAATGGAATAACACAGAAATTAGTATTTTACTTGGAGGGGTAGGGATGATGTCTACTACTTTTCATTTGAGTCAATACCTGCTCACTAAACCTTGTGATTTAATAATACATGCAGGAATAGCAGGAAGTCTTGATCCTGATTTAGCAATAGGAGAAGTGGTACAAATTGTAAATGAACAATATGGTGATTTTGGTGCTTCGGAAAAAGATGGAAGCCTTTTAGATGTGTATGACCTTGAACTAAATGATCCAAATGCATTTCCTTTTGAAGCAGGAAAAATAGAAAATTTAGAGGCTAGCAAATTTAATTTTTTAAAGTCTGCAAGAGGGTATACTGTACAACGTACTACAGGTACTACTTTGGAAGTTGAATTATTGCGGAAAAAATATAAAGACATCCAGATAGAATCTATGGAGTCGATGGCTACTTTTTACATTGGAAGAAAACTAAATAAATCGTTTCTAAGTATTCGCTCCATTTCCAATTATGTAGAATCTAGAAATAGAGCAAATTGGAATATTCCTTTAGCCTTAAAAACATTGAATGAAGTCCTTTTTGATATGGTAGAAATGCTTTCTGATATTGGAGAAAATAAAGCTCAATGATCCATTTTCTTACGATATTATTTACATGGATTTTTATAAGTACATTGTACTATGTATTGGGAAAACTATCGGTTCATAACCTTGATGAATACCAACAAAAAGATCTTTTGGGAGGAGTGATTTTTAAGATGGGTCGAGAGTTGAAAAAGATGGAATCTGTGCTTATAGTTTGTACTGTAATTGGCTCGGTGTTTATATTGTTCTCTTGGTATCAATTCTTTGTTTGGATGAAAAAGCGCTTATATATAGCCCAAGAAGAGTTGATTTTTTTACATGATGATTTTATCTTTTTTGCAATTGCTTTCTTTTTAGCTTTAGGTGCTTCTTTTATTATTTTTTGTTTCTTATCAAGAATATTTGCTCAACCATCAACGCCTGATAAATGGGAAAAGATGCCCATGATGTGGCAGATCAATCGAATTAAAAAAAGGGTAAAGCGTTTTGCTGTGTTAATGAATGGTTTGTTATTGCTAATGTTTATTATTGGTATGACTTGGCATACTCGTATCTCAAATGAGCAAATAATTTATTGTCCTCCTGGCTTGGCCTTACCAATAGACATCCCATTTGAAGAGATAGGGAAAATTGAGGTACGTCTAAAAAAAGTAATCCGAAGGACAAAATCCTCTACTACGGAGTATTTAGTTCCTGCCTACGAAATTTGGACCAAAGGAATGATCATAGATATTTGGGAAGATAGAAAATTACAACAAGAGAATTTGGAAAATTTATATGCTGCAACAGAATACTTTAATAATAATGAGGTCTTTATTAAAGTTGACGAAATAGGCATCATGGAAAAAGTAGAATTGAATAAAGAATTTTCAACGGAAAAAACAGCAAAAATTATTGCGGCATTCTCTGCTATTCGACTATTGTCAGAAGGAAGCAAAAATCTATATAAGATACAAGAAAAGGCTTCGATTGATGAGCTTGATTTATGGGTAGATCAAGTGGAGAAAATACAAAAAGCAAATTTTTACAAAGCTTCTGAAACTCACGACTTACTAAAGGTACATTTAAGGATAAAAAATAACCGTTCAGAATCCTATCATATAAGAGATCATATGGGGCTTTATTTAAAAGATAAATTGGGAAAAAAATATCAGCCTATTTTATTAGAAAATACACTAGCTGATAAAGTACCCCAAAACGAAGAAAGTAAAGGTTCCATTATTTTTAAAGTGCCTAAAAAAAATCATCCTTTCACACTGCACTACGAATTAGATTATAGCAAATCAAGGATTTGGAAAGTTCAGCTTTAAAAGCAAACCTGATTTATAGTGTTAAACGAGCATATTTTTAATATAAAAAATATGTCAATTTATAAGGTTGGAATAAAGGGATTTCCCTATTTTGTGTAATTAGCCTTTTAAAATTTTTAAAATTAGAAAAACAATGAAATCAGTTTTAACTCTTTTGATTTTATTCGTGTTCTACTTTAGCCCATCTTCAATGTTTGCCCAATCTGAAGAATGTAGTGGAACCACCCCAATACCGAATCCTGTAAATTATTGTTCA
>JAHDCJ010000049.1:0-10251 GCA_020629935.1 Saprospiraceae bacterium
CAATAAAACCTATTTAACTTCAACTAATGGAAACATTAACGAATATACAAGATGCCCTACTTAAACCAATTAATGAATTGGAGGCTTATCGAAGTGCTCGTTTTCAACAAGTAAAGCCGATACAAATCAAAAAACGGATTACTTCGATCCTTTATCCGATAGGTTATACATTGGCAATAATTTCTATTATTTCATTGTTTATTTTAGGCGCAGAGGGACAAACCCTATTCTATCTTACCGGAGCTGCACTAAGCATCGTCGTAGCCATTGGCGCCCATGTCTTTTACTATAGTTATGAAGAAACGATCAAAGAGGAAACCGATAAATATAAAATGATATTTAAGGAAAAAATCATTCTACCGATGACCCAAATCATGGCGCCTCAATTTAAATATTCACCTGAACTTGGATTTAGTAAAATGGAGGTAGAGCAGATGAAATTATTGATAGAAACAATTGGGACTTTCCATTCAGAAGATCTTTTTGAGTGCAACATTGGCGGTAAACCTGCTGAATTTGGAGAAGTTTATGTTAAGCATAATTATTCTAATAATAACACGACCGAATTGAAAGAAGTCTTTTCTGGATTAATTTTCAAGGTATCTTTAGGAGCAACGTTTAGCCCCATGACGATTTACAATCATTCCGTTATGGAAGCGGTAAAAAAAGACTATGGTTTAACTTTAGTTAAGCATAAAGGTTTTCCTTCTTTTCGAATATTATTACAAAAAAAATCAATGCTCCCCCACTTGCCCAATGATTTCTTAAACTTCTTAATGCTATTAAAAAAAGAATTAGGTGCGGGTTGTGTATTTAAAGTTCAAGGCACACATATTTACTTAGCCATCAATTGGAGATTTGATTTTTTCAATCCAAAATTGAGTAAGCCCTTACTCACTACTACTACTGCATTAAAAAACAAAAAGTCAGAAATATTAGATGGAAATTTAGAGTTTACTAGTATGACCGAACAAGCTATTGACCAATATTACGAAGAGCTTAAATTATGTATTGATATCGTTGGAGAATTGGAAAAACTGATACCTAAACTTCGGAAATAAGATGATGCTAGAAGATCATATAAATCTACAATCACTTGCTAAAATTGAAAATGATTTAGCTGTTCCTATTCATGAATTGGAGGATTATCGATTGGAGAAGTTTCAAAAATTAAATCCCCAAAAACTATGGATTAGTCGATGGATTATGATTAGTTTTTTCACCATCACCCTAATCTATCTTATTGATTCTTTTTTTATAAAAAGTCAATATTTAGACTTACTATTTATCGCATTTTTCATCATACAAACTATAGATTTATTAAGAAATAGATGGAAAACAAAAGCCTTACAAAAGGAAGATCGTAAATATGAAAAAATGTTTACGAAGCGTATTCTTGAGCCAATGGCTAAAATAATAATTCCTAACTTTAGGTATTTAGCTAAGCAAGAACAAAATCCTTTAGTTTTAGATCAGGAGATTTTATTCAAAAAAACAAAACATAAGTATATTTCAAAAAATATTTTTGAAGGAAGTATCAATAATATACCTGTCATATTTGGCACTAAAACCCATAAAAAAGATTATTCCTTTACTAACACTATTCGCCAGTTTAGTGACTCGAGATTGGTATACAAAATTTCTTTAGGAACATCCCAAAGTAATCTGTCAATTTATAGTGCTTCCATTGAACAAATGATTAATAAAAATGAGCATCTCAATTTAGTTAATCATAAAGATTTTCCTTCTTTGAGAATATATTTGAAAGAAAAAACGATGCGTGATCAATTACCCATTGATTTTTTAAACTATTTATCTTCTTTGGAAAAGGCGCATAATATATCTTTTGTTCTTCGACTTAAAGGGTCAGATTTGTTTTTAGCTTTAGTTTCAACATCGGGTTATCTAAGTCCACAATTGAGTATGCCATTAGTAGCTCCTAAAAAAATCACTTCACATAAAAATAAAGAAATCCTTGATAGCCATTTAGAAATTCCAGCGATGACTGAATATTCCGTCTCCAATCATTTGGAAACATTAAATCTTTGTTTGGACATCAATAAAGAATTGGAAAAACTGATACCTAAACTTCGGAAATAAGATGATCGATAAAAAAGAGCTCCAAGTAATACTAAAAAAAGATGTGCAAGCATTAGAGACCTATCGCTTGGAATTGGCGAAGAAAGCGAAGCCGATTTATAAGAAAATTAGATGGCTTTATCTATTTTTTATTTTTCAGATTTTAATTTATTTCAGCATATATTTTTTAGGCTCACGAATAGAAACAATCCCAAATAAAACTTTGGCTATAATATTATTTATCCTACTTCCATTACTTTACCGTATTAACTATTCTTTAAAAACACACATAGAAAATCCATTAAAGAAAATGGAAAAGAAATTTAGTTTGTCCTATAAGCCAAACGTGATTTCTCCACTCATAAAAACTATTTTACCAAAGGCAGAATATTATCCCCAAAAAGGGATCTCCGAAAAAGATTTTTTATCTTATAAAATAATTATATCGTCGACTTTCACTAAATATAGATCAGAAGATTTAGTAAAAGGAACTTATAAAAAAGTAGACTTCCAATTTGCAGATATTTTTTTAACCAAAGAAATAAAAAGAGAGAACAAGACTACTGTTAGTCCAGTATTTAATGGGTTATTTATTAATATCTTGCTCCCTAAAAAAGTAGATTCATTTTCTATTATTTCAAGATCAATAGGAAGAAAGATAAATATATTTGGTTATCGTCAATTACCTGAAGAACTCAGTCAGTATGCAAACACATTTACCATCTTAGATCAGATTTATTCCGCTGCAAGTTATAATTTCACAAAAAGAATGCTTTTACTTTTCTCAAAATTTCAAAACCAAAATAAAGCCTCTTCCGTTTTACATGTCGTTGAAAACAAACTCTACCTCGCCATCCATTGGGATAAAGATTTGTTTCAACCAAAATTAAACGAAAGTTTACTTGATCTAAATATCCTCTTTCCTAAAAAAATGAAAAATAAAGTATTAGATTCAGAAGCAGGCTTTGAACAGTTCTCAAACCAAGCCATTGAAAAATATTATGAGGAAATAATTTGTTGCGTCGAAATATTAGAAGAAATAAATACTTTTGTAGAGGAAATTAAAGATTAGATAAATCTTATGATCGATAAAAACGAGCTCCAAGTTATACTAAAAAAAGATGTGCAAGCATTAGAGACCTATCGCTTGGAATTGGCGAAGAAAGCGAAGCCGATCTACAGAAGGAAAACACTGTTTGCTTTTTTGGTATTTCTTGTCGTTTCAGCCGTCATCCTATTTTTTATCACTGGTTACAAAGTGGGGGCAATGTCATTTTGGACTATCCTTATGCTCTTATTTTTTATCGTTCCTACATTTTTAGGAATTACAAGATCATTTCATAATAGGTTTGAAAATCAACTTTTAGAGGTAGAGCATGAATTTCAAGAAACGTACAAAACCAATGTGATTCGTCCAATAACTAAGCGCATTTTGCCGCAATCAAATTATCAACCGACTGAAGGCATTGCTAAAAAAGATTTTTTAGCTAGTCAGATTTTTGATGACGCAAAAATTAATTATCATTCGGAAGATTTAGTACAAGGAAAATACAAAACGATACACTTCCAATTTGCCAATCTTACCGCAAAAAAAGAGCGCATTGAGGAAGGAAAATCCATATTATCTCCTTTATTGGAAGGATTATTCTTCATTATTGATCTTCCAATAAAAACAGACTCCTTTTCTATTTTTTCTAAAGAAATAAAAGAACATGTGGCGCAGTGGACCTATAATCAATTTCCTCCTTCTTTAGAAGCCTATAAAAAAAGCTTTAGCATTTCCTCAAATATTCCCAAAGAGATTAAACCTTCGTTTATTCAAAAGATTTTAGAACGCTTTTCCAAATTAGATCAGGAATTTGGTGCGGAGACGATCTTCCATATCAAAAACCAAAAATTATACTTAGCCATAAATTGGAAAGTTAAATTATTTGCCCCAAAATTAAATCAAAGTCTACTCGATCTTAATGTGCCTTTTCCTAAAAAAATGAAGCAAGAAGTATTAGACGCAGAAGCAGGCTTTGAACAAGTATCTAATCAAGCTATTGAAAAGTATTATGAAGAAGTCTTGTTTTGTACCGAAATATTAGAAGAGATAAATTCTTTTGCAAAGGAAATAAATGTGAAATAAAAAGGTTACATTTAGTACAAAATACAACTAATGATATGACCTATTTTACTAAAGATTATTTACAATTTTTCAAAGAACTTACCAAAAACAATCATAAAGATTGGTTTGATGAAAATCGTAAACGGTACAAAACAAGTGTAAAAGATCCCTTCTCTAATTTTGTCAATGCCTTAATTGACGAAATTCATGCCTTTGATACCCAAATCATGATTACCTCAAAAGAAGCCGTCTTTAGAATCAACAGAGATATTCGTTTTTCCAAAGATAAAACACCCTATAAAAATAATAACTCCGCAATTATTTCGCCTAAAGGTAGAAAGGACAAGACTTCACCTGGTATTTATATCCAATTCAATCATGAGTCATTGGGTATTTATGGCGGTTTATATATGTGCGATACCAAGCAATTAAAAAGCGTTCGACAATATATTATCGAGCATCTAGATGAATTTAATCAATGCCTAAACGATAAGGAATTTGTCAAAAAATACGGCCAAATACACGGAGAAAAAAACAAACGAATTGATAAAATTTTTGTTGAACATGCGGAGAAACAACCGCTTTTATACAATAAACAATTTTATTATTACACCGAATTAGATCCGAAAATTATTCTAAGTGACCATTTGATGGAAACGATAATGGAATACTACCATGCAGGTCGTAAAATGAAAGATTTTTTAGCTGATGCCATAAATCATAAGCCCTAATTTTTAACCGCTTTATCCCATTTTATCATGAAAAAAATATGTATACTTATTAGCCTTTTTACCTTTTCTTCCTTCTTCCTTTTTGCACAAGATCCAATTACAGGTGGAGTAAAAGTAGGCCTTGGACTTGTTAAAAACTTTTTCGTAGAAGATGATCGTGTGTATAATCTTAAAGCCGTAGATTCGGTCACGGTAAATATGAAAGACGATAGAGGCGCCATTGAAGCTGGAATGTGGGGAAGATTTCCGCTTTACCCATTTTACTTAGAACCTTCACTTATTGTAAGCCTTACTCCTAATTCGGCACAATACGAAGAAGTAGCCAATTCAAAATTTAATTACCTCTCTGGTAAAATTGAAGTCCCCATTAATGCAGGTTTTAAAATTTGGATATTTAGAGCTTCCGCAGGACTTGTACCTGCCGTGCCTTTATTTAGAGGCAAATTCTTCAAATACGATACATGGAACGGCATGTTTAATGATTTTTCGCTAGACTGGCAATTAGGAGGAGGAATAGATATTGGTAAAAAGTTGATCGCCGACTTTAGAATGCAACGATCGATGACCAAAAGTAATGAAGCATTTGATGCCGATGAGGTACGAGCCGAAATCCCATATAAAGCCACGAAAATCTCTATTTCGCTAGGTTATGTATTTGGTAAACACCATTTGGATCAAGAAAAAAGAGCAAGAAGAAAAGCCAAAAAGCAACAAAATAACTAAGTCGCTTGTTAATTGGAGACAATTACCTAAAAAATATAAGTAAAAATCAGTAATATTGTGGGTCAACGTATTTTCAAACCATAACGAATTACCACAATGAGAAACCTTTTACTTTCTCTTCTTTTTTTAGGGGTTGCCTTCTTTTCTCATACCTCCATTTTTGCACAAAATTTTTATGATGCTGATAAAATACAAGAAATTCGCATTCAATTTCAGGATGAGGATTGGCAGTACTTATTAGATTCATTAAAAAAACATGATGGCGGTCGCATTTTAGCCGATTTAATGATTAATGGAACTTACTACAAAGATGTAGGTATTCGCTACCGTGGATCAAGTTCTTATACCTATGCAGGTTCTAAAAATCCTTTTAATATTAAATTGAGTTATACCGACTCTACTCAAAGAATTAATGACGTAAAAACGATTAAACTTTCTAATCTTACCAGTGACCCAAGTTATATCCGTGAGGTATTAGCTTACGAAATTGCTAGAGATTATATGCCCGCGCCTGAAGCCAATTATGCAAAGGTGTTTATCAATGGTCGATATGAAGGTTTATATACGAATATTGAATCAATCAATTCGACTTTTTTAAAGAAACATTTCGGATCTTCTGAAAATGCCTTTTATAAATGTACACCTTATAAACGCAAAACACAGAATAAAGAATGCTTAAAAGGTTTCTATGCTTCTCTTATGTATCAAGGAGGTAAAGATGTTTGTTATGATGGCGTATATGAAGATAAAAATGAAGTTGGTTATAAACCACTTGACAACCTCATGCGGGTGCTCAAAGAAGAACCAGACAAAATTGAAGATGTACTCAATGTGCACGCTACCTTATGGATGCATGCCTTCAATAATGTAGTCGTAAATTTAAGTAGTTATAGTGGAAAATTTAGCCACAACTATTACCTATACCAAGACAATGATGGCAAATTTCATCCTATTATTTGGGATATGAATTTAGCTTTTGGTTCTTTCAAAAGCACTGGAGATGGACCTTCTTTATCTGTAGATCAGATTCATAAAATGGATCCTTTATTACATGCGAGCAATACGCAAAAGCCTTTGATCCAAGCATTACTCCAAAATACACGGTACAAAAAAATGTATCTTGCTTTTGTTCGAACCTTATTAAGAGAGCATTTTAGAAATCAAAGTTATCTTGTACGAGCTAAAACCCTACAAAAGATGATTTCGACACCAATAAAAGACGATTGGAACACGTATTTTGAACACTGGCAATTTGAAAAAAGCTTAGACGAAATCACCAATGAAGGAACAGAAGATATTCCTGGTTTAGCGAATTTCATGACCGAACGTACCACCTTCTTAAGAGGACATGATGCGATGTTGGCCTACTACCCTTCTGTAGAATTAAGAACTTATAATCCTACAAAATTAGATGCAAAAGGACAAATGACCATTAAAGCAAAAGTAGGTAGAAAACCAACTTCGGTTAATCTTTATTATCGCAATGAAGGAGAAACACAGTATCAAATGGCTTCTATGTTGGATGATGGAAAACATCAAGATGGTGCTAAAAAAGATGGTATTTTTGCCGCTCAAATTCCAGCAGCTAAAGATGCCGTAATTGAATATTATATTATGGCGGAAAATAAAGGAGCTATACGTTTTGAGCCGCAAAATTTCTTTACCAAGCCCCATCAAATCGTAGGTGAATAATACGGTTCGTTCAATTAAAATTATATGAAAAAATTAATTGGCCTTTTAGTCTTGGTCTTTGGATTATTGTCTGTTGCAAAGGCGCAAGTAGATAATTTCTACGACGTAGAAAAAATTCAAGAATTACGTATTACATTCAAACATCCGCAATGGGATAATTTCATGGACTCCGTCAAACAAGTCGGTAGTGAAACCCGATTGATGGCAACTTGTACCATTAACGGAATGAGATTTGACAGCGTGGGTGTGAAGTATAAGGGCAATAGTTCCTATAATAATACCTACAAATTGGATTTACCCAAAGCACCACTCAACGTGAAGTTGAATCATATCAAAAAGGGTCAAAATTATCAAAGCTATACTACATTAAAACTCTCTAATGTATTTCGCGATCCTAGTTTTATTCGTGAAGTGCTTTCTTACGAAATATTAAGAAACTACCTTCCCGCTCCACAATCTAATTTCATTAAGGTATATATCAATAATGAATATTTTGGTTTATACACCAATGTAGAGTCCTTAAATAAAACCTTTATTCGTAAGAAATTTGGTTCTGCAAATGGAACCTTCTTTAAGTGTGATCCTGATTGGCATGCCCAAGAGTTATCAGATTGTCCTGATGGCCAAAAGGCATCTTTACTTTATATGGGAAAAGACACTTTATGCTATATGCCAAAATATGAACGGCGAAGCAAAAATTTAGACGATTGGGATAACCTACTAAACCTCTGCAATATTGTCACCAATGAGGCCAATAAAATTCGAACCGTAATGAATGTAGATCGGGCGCTTTGGATGCTTGCCTACAACAACGTCTTGGTCAATTTAGATAGTTACTCGGGGCGACTTTGTCATAATTTTTATATCTATAGAGATAGTACCAATTTGTTCCAACCGCTTATATGGGATTTAAATATGTCTTTTGGTGGTTTTCAGTTTGGAGGTACAGGTCGGATGCTTTCACTCAAAGATATGCAGGAACTTAGTCCACTTTTTCATATGAAAAATGAACAACGGCCTTTAATCAAACAACTCTTAAATCATAGTCGATATCGAAAGATGTACTTAGCCCATTTAAAGACCATATTGGAAGATTATTTTACCAATGGAAAATACATGCAACGTGCAAGACGTATGCAACAAGTGATTGATCGTGAAGTAAATAATGATCCCAACAAATTCTATACATACATAGGTTTCAAACATAATTTAACGGCTTCAGCTCCCGCAGGAAAAGTGAAAATTGTAGGCATTGAAGAATTAATGAAAGGACGTACAGAATACTTAAAAAATCATCCATTAATGCTTAAAACACAACCTACGATTACGATGCCGAGTCACCGTAAAAAAAGTGGGGAAATTCAGTTTACAATCAAAGTAAGTAATGGAGAAAAAGCCTATGTTTATTATCGAACATCTACTAAAGAGGTCTTCAAAAAAATCATAATGAAAGATGATGGCAATTCAAATGATCAACGTGCAGGAGATGGTATTTTTGGTGCTTCTTTAGAAACCAATTCCGCTACTGCAGATTATTATTTTTATGTAGAAAATGAATCTACTGGTAAATTTCATCCTGCGCGAGCAGCCTATGAATTTTTATCTGTGAAATAGAAAATTAAACCATCCCATAAAAAAAACCGAAGCAATGCTTCGGTTTTTTTTATGGGAAAGGCGAAAGAATTTTATTCTACTCCATCTAAGCCCGTCAATCGTTTCATGACCTTAAATAATTGTTTGACATCATCTGTAGGAAGTAAATCAGGATCATGATCAATAAAATTATCAGACAATAATTTTAAATGAGACCAATTTCCATAATTATCATATACTCGTTGTAAGCGTTTTACTCGAATAGTTCCATTGGCTACGACTGCATAAATCTCATTTTCTTGAATCTGATCGATCGTATCTAAAGCATTACAGATAACCATATCTCCATCAACAATGGTAGGCGACATCGAATTGCCTTTTATATTAAATGCAACCAATTGGCCTTGTAAACCTGGAATATGAAAAAGTTGATTGTTCTCACTGACGTCAATGTTTACCGTATCACTAGCAAAAGCTTCAATACTCGTAAATAGAATATTAAAATTGGTTACTGTTAAGGGACGATCAGAATTAGAAACATCTTTAGATTTTCTTTTCAATAAAGCAAAAGGGTTGCCAGCAATAGGCGGTTTCATGTCAGGAAAAGCTTGACCAATTCCTTGAAACATAAAAGCTTCACTAATATCAAAAGATTGACAAAGTTTTTTGACTTGAGCATAGGTCACTTTTCGTTCACCATTCAGGTATTTATCAATAATATGTCCTTTAGTTCCCAACTTTCTAGCAAAGGCAGATTTACTTAATTTTCTGTGATTTTTAACAATTAATCCTTTTTGCTCTAAGATTTCATACACATTCTTAAATCGTTGGTTCAAATCTAACCGATCTTTGTCTTTTGCTGTCATCATTTTAAGTTTAATCAAATAATTTACATTTCATATAAATATACGCAAATTAATTCAATTTAACAAACAAAAAACCGCCTTTTTTCCCTTGAAACAACTTTGACATTGGGAAATGTCAAAGTTGTTTCAAATATCCATTTTGAGGGTGTTATATGCTAAAAAAAAATTATTTTTAGATGTTAAATCCAGCAAACTATTTAAACACAAACCTAATCTCCATGAAATTTAAAATCTACTTATCCTCCCTAGCACTTTTTTTAATTGTATGTTTTTCTTCTTTATCTGCCCAAAGTAAATTAGATATAGCTAAACAATACATAAAAACGAATTTAAGCGAGCATAACCTTACTTTAGAAGACCTTAATCAAGCGCGATTAACAGATCAATACCAGAGTAAAAAAAGTGGCCTCACCCATATTTACATGCAACAGCAATATAATGAAGTAGATATCATGGA
>JAHDCJ010000049.1:10351-11710 GCA_020629935.1 Saprospiraceae bacterium
ATGATTTATAAATTAGATGCCCAAAATTGGTGGAGACTTTATATCGATGCATCGACAGGAGAAATCTTAGATCAAAAAGATCAAGTAGTACATTGTAAATGGGATAATCCACATGAAAATTGTGCGGTACATAATACTTTTACCCCTTCGTTAAAATACAAAAGCCCACTCAAAAGTGCCGCAGGACCTAATCAATACGAAGTCTATGCCATGATTTATGAATCACCAAATCACGGCCCAAGAACGATAGAAACCGCTCCTTGGAACGATGCGCCAACCGCCTCCCCTTTTGGATGGCATGATACCAATGGGGCAAATGGTGCAGAATTTAATTATACAAGAGGAAATAATGTACATGCCTATCAAGATCGAAATGGATCGAATGCAGACTCGAATGATGAACCAAATGGAGGAGCCTCTTTAGATTTTACTGGCATTCCGATTGATCTTACACAAGAACCTGATCAATACCAAGACGGTGCAGTAGTTAATCTTTTTTATTGGTGTAATGTGATGCACGACGTTTGGTATGAATATGGCTTTGATGAAGCATCAGGAAACTTCCAATCTAACAATTATGGAAATGGTGGATCTGGCGGAGATTATGTTCGTGCAGAAGCTCAAGATGCAGCAGATAATGGAACAAGAAATAATGCCAATTTTGGTACTTCTGGCGATGGAACTACTCCACGAATACAAATGTATCTATGGACTTCACCACCTGCAACTGCCGATTTTGTAGTAAATAGCCCTGCGGGAATAGCTGGTTCTTATTATGCTATTGAATCTACTTTTGGCCCAGGTTTAACCGTTGGAGGCCTTACCGATAATATAGTTATTGCAAATGATGGCACAGCAGCACCAACAGAAGCTTGTAATGCTTTAGTCAATGGAGCCGCAATGAATGGCAACATTGGTTTGGTAGATCGTGGAAATTGTAACTTCACAGATAAAGTAAAAAATTGTCAAAATGCAGGCGCAGTGGCAGTAATCATTTGTAATAATGTAGCTACCGCACCTTTTTCTCCAGGAGGTACAGATGGAACCATTACGATACCTTCCGTAATGATCTCTCAAGCAGATTGTGCCACTATACGCGCACAAATACCTACTGTCAATGCAAGCATGAGTGGCCCAGGAGGACCTACTCCTGAATTAGATGGAGATTTAGATAATGGGATTATTGCCCATGAATATGGTCATGGAATATCTATCCGCTTAACAGGCGGTCCAGCAACTGGAGGATGCTTAGGAAATACCGAACAAATGGGTGAAGGCTGGAGTGATTGGTTTGGTTTAATGTTAACTACCAACAGCAGCGATACAGGACCAGAAATCAGAGGAATTGGAACTTATGCA
>JAHDCJ010000049.1:11810-13327 GCA_020629935.1 Saprospiraceae bacterium
CTAGGATTTAGTGCAGATGAAGCAAGTACAAATAGCGCTACAGATGGAACAGAAGCATTTGATTTACCTCCAAATTTAGGCGGTTTATCGATTGAAAAAACAGCAACTGTTGCTTCCGTATTAGAAGGTGGCACCGTTGGTTTTAATTTAGAGATCTCTAATAATTGTTTAAATAGCATCAATGTACAAGTCACTGATCCTTTACCCGCTGAATTGACCTATATTATAGGTTCTGCCAATAACAGTGGAAGTGAATCAGGAGGTATTGTTTCTTACCCAACAATAGCAAGTTATGTACCCGGATCCGTAACAAATTATACCTTCACCGCACAAGTCAACAATGGAACTTTTTACAGTCCGATTACGCATTTAGATGATGATTTAGAAGGAGGAACGGCCTCATGGTCTACCGCAGGAAGTACTGGAGGAAATTGGGTGACTAGTACCGCCAATGCGAATAGTGGAAGTACTTCTTGGTACGCCGAAAATCTTGCTACAGAATCAGAACAAATATTAACCCTTTCTGCTAGTTTGGCTATCAATGGATGCCCTACCCTTTCCTTTATGCATTATTACGACACCGAAGATGATTGGGATGGAGGTGTAGTCGAAATTTCAACCGATGCAGGAACTAATTGGATAGATCTAGGTGATGACTTTACGTTAAATGGGTATAATGGTAACATTACTGGAAACCCCGCAAGTGCAATTAGTGGACAACCCGCATTTGAAGGATTAAGTGGAGGATATATAGAATCTCGGGCAGATCTTTGTGCCTATAGTGGCGAAAATGTATTAATTCGTTTCCGATTTGCTTCCGATGGTGCAGAACCTGGTGATGGATGGTATATTGATGACATCAATATTATGGAAGAAGCTGGTTTTATTAATGAAGGAATGGTATCTTCTCAAACCGAAAGTTTAACTTCAAGCGTTTGTGTAAAAATATTAGAAGGGATAATACTACCTATCGAACTTATCCAATTTAATGCAACTGCAAAAACCACGTTCATTGCGCTTGATTGGGAAACCGCTACGGAGTATGAAAATGCGGGTTTTGAAATTGAACGCCGAGCAGAAAATGAAACACGATTTAAGAAAATTGCTTGGGTAGAAGGGAAAGGCACTACAGATCAAGCGAGTTCATATCAATATAATGATATGGAAGTGGAGACCGGCATTTTGTATTACTACCGTTTAAAACAAGTAGATATTCAGGGAAGTTTGGATTATAGTGAAATTCGAACGGCTCAGTTGGATAAAATTGATTTTGGCACTATTACGATCACTCCACAACCAGCTACCGATGTGGCTACCATTTGGTTAAATACAAGTCTTTCTGGTAAATTACAAATACAAGCTTTCGATATGGTTGGAAGATTAATTTTAGATAAAAATGGATTTGATTTTAATGCGGGAGAAAATCGTTTTGACATTGATGTTTCTGCTTGGGATAGTGGAATTTATATGATTCGATTATCCAATGAAGATGGATTGGGAGAGTCTATGAAATTAAT
>JAHDCJ010000049.1:13427-37151 GCA_020629935.1 Saprospiraceae bacterium
GTCGCTTCACAAGCTTCTAAAATGGCTTCTGGGAACTTTTCACAAGCAAATTTGAAGACATATTTACCATTCATGTATGGATATATTTCATCATTTTCTACCATGCCTTTAGTAATCACAATACCACCAAATTCAGGTTCTGGATCAGGATAAGTTGGTTTTTTATCATCAGGTAAAAAAGCACCACCATGACATCCCATATTAAAGAAGGCTAATTGTTCGGCATACTCTCCATCCGCATGCAAATTCGTAGTTAAAATACCTTTGCCTTCTTCTTCTGTTGGCTGTAATACCACAGCTCCTGCCCCATCGCCAAAGATTACGGTTACATTCCGACCTTTATCAGAAAAATCTAGTCCAGCAGAATGGAACTCCGCACCAACCAAAAGGATATTTTTATACATCCCAGATTTTATAAATTGATCGGCTATAGAAAGGCCATAAATGAAACCTGAACATTGATTTCGAATATCTAATGCGCCACAGTTCTTAATACCTAATTGTCTTTGCAATAATACCCCACAACCTGGGAAATAATAGTCGGGACTAAGCGTTGCAAAAATGATAAAATCAACATCGTCTGCAGTAATTCCAGCACGTTCGATGGCAATTTTAGCCGCTTCCGTTCCCATAGTTGAAGAAGTTTCTACGTGTTTTACGCCATAGCGTCTTTCTTCAATTCCAGTGCGTTCTCTTATCCACTCATCAGTGGTATCCATTACTTTTTCGAGGTCTTTATTTGTTACTACTTTTTCTGGAACGTAATAACCTATACCTGCAATTTTGGTGTTTTTCATAATGTTCTTTTTTTGTTAAAAAGCAAACCAAAGGTATTATTTTAACTGAGAAAAAAAAAGAACATTAATTTTATATCTAAATAATATTAAACATTTTTCTATAAAATAAATAAGGCTGCTTTCTTAAGAAAGCAGCCTCAAAACATAGCCTTTTATTGAATCAAATTAATTTTTCATTATTTTTTGTGCGATTTCTTTTTTATCATTTTGCAAAACAATAAAATACATTCCTTTACTTAAACCCTGTAGGTCAATAGTTAAAGAATTAAACCCTAAATCGGGTGTAATCATATCTTGATAAATTACCCTTCCTAAAACATCAATCAATTTATAGTTAAGGTTTTTTCGATCTGTAGTCTCAAAATTGACCATAACTTCACCAAAGGTTGGATTTGGGAATACCTCATTGATACTGAAACTTCCCTTTGTACAATTGGTACTTCTAATTTCCGAAAACGTATAACTACCATCTAAATCTACTATTTTAAGTCGGTAATAACCTTGCGATAAACCACGTTGATCTTCATAGGAATATTCTGTTTGTTCTACTCCTCCAATTGCATTCAATTTTGTTAATGTAACAAAGCCACTGTTCCCGTTTAATGATCGTTGTACTTCAATGAAATCTACATCAATTTCTGTTGCAGTTACCCAATCTAGCTTCACGGTTTCACCACCTTCACAATTTGCTTCAAATGATAATAACTCTAAAGGTAAAATCGCTCCGCCACCTGATCCAGTGAAACTACTAAAAGAAGTAATTCCTGACCAACTTAAAATATTATCTGTTGTATTTACTGTAGAGTTATTTTCATTCCAAAGCCATTTATTTGAAGAATTTTTTACTGTGATTAAATCACTTTCTTCCCCAATAGGATTAACTACCTCAAGATCTGTATCTAAATAATGCAAGGATATATCATAATTCGGGTTAGTAATAGCAGTAGGCTCTACATCCCAAAAACGCTTTAAATAAATATCTGGAGCTAGCTCATTGATTAAAGTATGTGCGGTATTAGTTACCGAAAAATCAATACTTGCAGAACCACAAGTTGCTACAGAAGAACTGTTTAATGTAAATGATAATGGAGTATAGTTGATTGGGTCACCAATTGGAATAGTTAATGCGACATCTTGATTATCTAATCCATCACAAAATATTTTTTTCACTTTTCCAGTAACTCCATTATGTGCTTCAACATAACTATTGATTGATCCACCAACGAAATGGCTCATTGGGCCCAATTTTAAGGTATTTTCATTTAATACTAGATTACCCGTTAGTAATTTAAAACTACTTGCTACCTCAATATCGCTTTTTAATACGCCATGACTTCCAACCTTTTGAATTGTTATTTTATTAAAAGCACCACTACCTTTTACCTCAATTGAAGAAGGGTTTGTTCCTTGTAAAACTAAGGCACCTAGATTTCCATTTATATGTGTATTTTCACCCATTTCAAAATCACCGTTGAGTACAATAGAAAAGTTGGTAAAATCAAGACTTCCCTCTTCTCCTAAAAAACTAATACCATTTTCAAAATTAATGTCCAAATCATCAATAATACGCCATCCTGAATTTGCTGCTTGCATTATAATAGGACAATTAAAAACAGCTCCATTTGAAAGAATAGTCCCAAAACTACTTTGAGATGATTTTAAATAAATCGTCCCTTTAAAATTGTTTATAGAGTTTGTTCCAAACAAATTTATTGTATTGAAAACTTCCAAATCACTATCAGTTGAACCAACGATAGAAGCATTGTCATTAGCAAATGAAATTGCGTTAACTAAGGCAAAATTATTTACTGTAATTGTTTGCATTGAAGATATATTCACAGAATCGATAGCTGTTGGAATACATCCAAGATTCCAAATAGTAGGATCACTCCAAGAACCAGAATTTATAGATAAGAACGTTTCAGGTAGTTTGCTTGTACCTCCTATATTTGTAGAAGCTCCTAACAAAACTTTATCATGTGCATCCAAGGTAGTTGAACCAAGTATATTAATGTTTTCAAATATTTGATAATCTGCAGTTGAATTTACACTAAAAGTCAAATTAGCTACCGTACCACTCTTAGAAGACTTAATAACAGAACGACTTGTACAATCTCCATCAATTTCGACTAGACCATTAAAATAGGTGGTTTGATTTGCAGGAAATGCAACTAAACAACTTCCATCAATATCAAAAGTAGAAGCAAAAGTTACATCCACAGGTGAATTAAAGATAATGGTTGAAAATTCTACTACATTTAAAGAATTAAGATGGATATTTATTGGATTGTCAGCAGCTTCAAAGGTTAACATAGAATTTTTACCCACATAAATGGATTCAGAGGAATGGTTCATATTATAAAATAAGAGCTTGGCAGATCCAATAATATTGATGTTTCTAAGAAAGGAGATCGTTCCATCACTTTTTTCTTGAATAAACGATGTGTTTAAACCAAAGTTAGCCCTACTATGAACTGTAAAATTATAATTCCCAAGGTTTAGCCCTTTATTGGCGGTCTCTTCATTCCAAATAAATCGACCTACTTGAATATTTTCAGAAAGGACGATGCTACTAACTACACTTCCATTAGGAAACTCTACATCATCAGTTGATAAATTAGGATAGCCTGTTGCTCCTGTCCAATTGGCAGCATTAGACCATTGATGATCACCTGATCCATCTGTCCAGACAAATTGAGCATTTAGAAATTGGCACAGGAGTAGACTTATTGCAAAGATTAATAATCGTTTCATTGTGATTGTTTTTTTGAGATAATACTTAAGCCCCAATTAAGCATATATTTCATCCGGATTCAAATTCAAAAATTTCAATTTTGTGACATAAAACTCAATGCACACACTTATGATTTATCTATTAAAAACAAGCTTTAATAGCTATTCAATAAAACACAAAAGAATACAAGATCAATTGGGTTAATGCTTCTAATTATTAAAAGTAGACCATAGCATTACTCAAAATCAAATCGTTTTTTTCTTCCTTTTTTCATTTTAATAATGATTATGACTAGATTTACGATCATTTAATTTTATTCCAAATTATTTAATATTCTTTCTTTTGATAGAAGCTATTAACATTGCCAAATCCTATAATCAACTCCATGTACTTAAAGGAGTAAATGTCAAAATCCAACAAGGTGAAATTGTAAGTATTGTTGGAAAATCTGGCGCTGGAAAAAGTACCTTATTACACATTTTAGGCACTTTAGATCAAGCGGATCAAGGTCAACTTTTGATAAACAACACAGAAATAAGTAGCCTAAAAACAAAAGAACTGGCTGCATTTAGAAATGAAAATCTAGGCTTTGTCTTTCAATTTCATCATTTGCTCCCCGAATTCACTGCATTGGAAAATGTATGTATGCCTGCATTTATTATGGGGAAAAGCGAAAAGGAAAGCATTCCTAGAGCAAAAGAACTCCTCGATTATTTAGGATTGACTCCTCGCCTAGAACATAAACCAGGGCAGCTTTCTGGAGGAGAGCAACAACGCGTAGCTGTGGCTAGAGCATTGATGAACAAACCTTCCGTCTTATTTGCTGATGAACCCTCTGGAAATTTAGACTCAGGTTCTTCTAAAGAATTACATGATTTATTGTTTAAACTTAGAGACGATTTTAATCAAACCTTCGTTATAGTAACACATAATGAAGAATTAGCTCGAATGAGTGATCGAAGATTGGAGATGAAAGACGGATTTATTATTGAATAATTTCTTAAATTTGACTACAAAATTTATTGTTATGCGAAATATCCTTTTCTTTTTTGTTATTGTCCTATTAAATAGTGCCTGTGGCGAGTTAGATCCTTCTGTTTTTGACGCAGTACCAAGAGAAACACCTACATTGGGTGCAGATTATTTCCCTAACAATACTGGAAATTTTTGGATTTATTCTGATGGTAATAATGATTTCAAAATTATTGTGGATGGAGATTCTACCCTTTCTGGAATCAGTTATAAAAAATACCTTAATGAAACTACAGGTAATATCGATTTATTTGCAAAAAATGGAACGGTCATTAGCCAATTGACTCCAATCACTAGCAGTGTAGCAGATAGTGCCGTTAGTCGACTTTTACTCTCAGATTATAATATTGAAAAAGAATGGAGTGATATGATTCCTCTTTCAGATACTGAATTCATTCGTTATGATAATGCGATTGATCTATTAGATGATATACGTCGATTAAATGGCAGAGATTATGATGACATTGTTCGAGTTCGAAGAAGAGTCTATAGTAGCATTTTAAATCCAATAGATAGTACCTATGCCGATGATCTAATGGGTATTTCGTACTATTGGTTTGCGAAAGATATTGGCCTCATCGAGTGGGATGCTTTTAATGGATCTTTTGGTCGAATTAAGGATTTTTCCATCCAATAAAATTCAACTTTATTATTTATGTATGATAAGCCGCAAAGCTGGACTGCTTTAATACGGCCTAGTATAGAATTGTTCTTAGCTGAATGTATTCTTTTTTCTTTGGTCTGGCTATGGCATGACTATATTGCTAAATTTTTAACTTTATTAATACCTATGATTTGTGCTGGGGTGTTGATTGTTTCCCTTATTGCCGAATTTTTAGATCGCTCAAAAGTTTCTCGTTTTTATTATCTGGCAATGGGTATATCTGTACTAAGTCCAATCCTTGTCGCTTTGTTTATGATCCTATCTGGATTTGCCACATGGAGTTTTGATCAATCTCTTTTGAAATAAATTTAAAAGTCTTAGATATTCTAAATGGTTTTTACCTATCTTTGTACCCCGTAATAGGCGTATGTATTTTTCTTAAATTTTAGGCATGACTAAGTATATTTTTGTTACGGGTGGGGTTACCTCTTCTTTAGGTAAAGGCATTATAGCAGCCTCTCTTGCAAAGCTTCTCCAATCACGCGGATTTTCCGTAACTATCCAAAAATTTGATCCTTACATTAATGTGGATCCTGGTACATTAAATCCATATGAACATGGCGAATGTTATGTTACTAAGGATGGTGCAGAAACAGATTTGGATCTTGGACATTACGAACGTTTTCTCAATGTGCCAACCACCCAAGCCAATAATGTAACCACTGGTCGTATTTATCAAACCGTTATTGAAAAAGAACGTAAAGGTGATTATTTAGGTAAAACCGTACAAGTAATTCCTCATATCACTGACGAAATTAAACGTCGAATTAAACTTCTTGGTGAAGATGACAAATTTGAAATTGTAATCACAGAAATTGGAGGAACTGTTGGTGATATTGAATCCCTTCCTTATACAGAGGCTATTCGACAATTAAGATGGGAGTTGGGAGAAGAAAATAGTATTGTCTTACACCTTACGCTCATTCCTTTTTTAGCCGCAGCTAAAGAATTAAAAACGAAACCTACACAACACTCCGTTAAAGAATTGCTTAGTCAAGGTATTCAGCCTGATCTATTAATTTGTAGAACGGAGCATCATCTTCCTCAACAAGTAAAAGACAAACTCGCCTTATTCTGCAATGTAGATAAAGAGTCCGTAATTGAAGCAATTGATGCAGAAACGATTTACGATGTACCCCTTTTAATGTTAAAAGAAAAATTGGATCTTATTGCCCTAAAAAAATTAAATCTTCCTTCTCGGCAAGAACCTCAATTGAGTGAGTGGAAAACATTTTTAGGTAAATTAAAAAATCCCTTAGGAGAAGTAAACATTGGTCTTGTAGGAAAATATAATGAACTTCCTGACGCCTATAAATCTATATATGAGTCTTTTGTCCACGCAGGAGCAATAAATGAATGTGAAGTCCATGTAACTGCCATTCACTCTGAAACATTAACCGCAGATACGGTTCATCAAATGCTTGGACCTTTAGACGGTATATTAGTAGCTCCTGGATTTGGAGAACGGGGTATTGAAGGCAAAATTGTCGCTATTCAATACGCAAGAGAAACCGATTTACCCTTTTTTGGTATTTGTCTAGGCATGCAATGTGCAGTAGTAGAATTTGCCCAAAATGTACTAGAACTCAAGGGTGCAGCTTCTTCTGAAGTAGATCCAGAATCACCCAATCCAGTGATTGATATGATGGATGAACAAAAAGAAATAAGTAAAAAGGGAGGTACCATGCGCTTAGGATCTTATCCTTGTGATTTAAAACAAAAATCCTTGGCACATACTATATACCAAACCAACCAAGTTGATGAACGACATCGACATCGTTATGAATTCAACAATCAATTTTTGAAATCATTTGAAGATGCAGGAATGTTAGCTTCAGGTATAAACCCCGAAACAGGTTTGGTAGAAATGGTAGAAATCCCTTCCCATCCTTGGTTTTTAGGTGTTCAATTTCATCCAGAGTTGAGAAGTACGGTAGAGCAACCTCATCCTATTTTTGTTTCCTTTGTTAAAGCATGCATGAAAAAGCATAATTAGTTTCTTTTTTTAATTTGTGCACAAAAAAGTCGATGTAGAAATAAGAATATGACTAAAACATGTGATTTTCGTCTAATTTATTGTCATTCCTGTCTTTAATTTCTATCTGTTCCTTTCTAAGGCAAAAACAAATTTGTACATTTGCGCATTGATTAGGTATGATAAGCCAAACCCAAAACGCTTAAAACTTCCTTTCCAATTTTTTTAGTGGAGGAATGGAATACAAGATCAGTAAATTAAAATTTGATAATGGATAAGAATACCCTTACTGGAATAGCCTTAATTTTTGCCATACTAATGGCTATCTCCTATTTAAATAGACCGAGTGAAGCTGAACTAGAACGAAGAAAATTTGTACAAGATTCCATTCGTACCGAACAAATAAGAATTGACTCCTTAGAAAAAATAGGCGTTGATCCTTCACAACCTTCAGTTAATCAAACGGAACAAATTGTTCCTGATTCTATCAAACAAATTCAATTAGCAGGAGCTTATGGGGCTTTCTCACCTGCTGCTACAGGTACATCAGAAGACATAATTATCGAGAATGATGTGTTAAAGATCACACTAGATACCAAAGGAGCTCGAATAAAAGATGTTGAACTGAAGGAATATGAAAAGTTTGAACGTGGTGAAAACCGTAAACTCACCAAAGTACCTTTACATCTTTTAGAAGACGAAAAAAATAAATTTGAATTTATACTTCCTGTAAGTTCAGCCGAAAGTCAATATGTAGCTACTTCTGATCTCTATTTTTCTTCTCAAAACACTAGTAATTCTGCGATATTACGTGCTAGTGCAGGAGAAAATCGATTTTTAGAATTTAGTTATAAATTAGAGCCTGGAAGTTATATGGTCGATTTTGATCTTCGCTTTGTTGGTCTAAATACCGTATTAAACAGAACGATAGATAAGATTGATCTTAACTGGGTGAATTTTCTAGATAAGCTGGAAAAAAATCCAACCTACGAAGCCAGTTATTCTTCAGTTTACTTTAAAGAAATGGAGGAAGATCCTTCCTACTGTTCTTGTCGTAAAAGTGCTACTACAGATTTAAACACCCCACTTAAATGGGTTGGGCATGCACAACAATTTTTTAATTCTACTTTAATTGCAGATGATAAATTTTTGGAAGGCCAAATGCTTACCGAAATGCTAAAATCAGAAAGTGAGGATCTAAAACTTTTAGCAAGCAAAGTCTCTCTTCCTTATAAACACAGTGCAGACGAAACCTTTGGCATGCAGTTCTTTATTGGCCCTAATAAATACAAACTCCTTCGTTCTTACGATATGGACATGGAAGATATGATTCCATTTGGTTGGAGTATTTTTGGTTGGATCAATAGAAATATCATTCGTCCATTATTCAATTTCTTGGCCAGTTTTATTGGGAATTATGGGATTATTATTTTGGTGCTTACTGTTTTTGTAAAACTCGTTTTATATCCTTTAACTTATAAAATGCTTTACTCTCAAGCTAAGATGGCTGCCTTAAAGCCTGAATTGGCAAAGATTAAAGAAAAATTAGGTGAAGATGATAAGCAACAACTTCAGGTAGAACAAATGAAATTGTATCGGGAAACGGGAGTAAACCCCTTGGGTGGCTGTATGCCTATGATCCTCCAAATGCCGATATGGTTTGCGCTTTATCGGTTCTTCCCTGCCTCCATTGAATTCCGTCAAAAAGGCTTTTTATGGGCCGACGATCTTTCGGCTTATGACTCCATTATCAATTTTGGAACGAACCTTCCTTTGCTTGGAGATCACTTGAGTTTGTTCACTATTTTATGGGCAGTCACTACGATTTTATATGCTTATTATAATAGTAAACATATGGATTTCTCTGCAAATCCAATGATGAAGTATATCCAATACTTTATGCCCATTATGTTTGTATTTTTCTTCAATAGTTTTGCCTCTGGATTGACTTGTTATTTAGTATTCTCTAACCTTTTTAACATTGCACAAACCTTAATTACCAAGCGTTTTATTATTGATGATGATAAAATTCTTAAAGAATTTGAAGATGCTCGAAAAAATCCGAAAAAGCGAAGTTCCTTCCAAGAACGATTGGAGTCTGCAATGAAAGAGCAACAAGCAGTTAAGGCAAAGGCAGATATGGAACGTGCTCAAAAAAGGAAATCAGAAAGACAAAAAAAGAAAAAGAAATAACGCTTGGCGATCAATCATTTAAAATATTTATCTAAAGGGTATTTAGTACAGCTTAGCCTTGTTCTGAGCATGGTCTGCTTTATCTCCGCATGCTCCCCTAAAACTACTCAGGTAATCACTGCTCCAGCCCCAAGCGTAGTCGAAGAAATAGAAGAAGAGGAACCCGCTTTGGTTCCTCCTCCTCCAATCAAAGAAGAAGTCATCACTTCATTAGTAGGCAATCCCAAAATTGTAGGAATGTTTGAAAAAACGCCATGTTTTGGAAAATGTCCAGTCTATTCCATCACTTTGTTTGATGATGGGTCTATTTATTTAGAAGGTAAAATGAACCTTTCATACATTGGAAAGTATCAGTCACAACTTTCTAAAGCACAAATGGTAGAACTTCAATTTAAAGCCGAAGAAATTGGTTATTTTAGCCTTGAAAATACCTATCCTCCCAAAGGTCAACCCTTAATGGCAGATTTTCCATTAACGAAGACGTACATTCGGATTGGTAATAAGGAAAAGATCATTTCTAATCGCCATGATAGCCCCACTTCTTTACGTCAATTTGAGACGTATTTAGAAAACCTTTACTTCGCCTTGGACTGGATTAAACAGTAAGTTCAAGACCTTTCGACGGAAGTATTTAGTAGCTCTATGGATCGAAATATACTTCGACAAATACCCTTTGTCCGATTAGTTATTCCTTTAATAATAGGCATTCTATTTTTCTCCTATGTTAAAGCTATAACCGCTTTGCCATTCATTTGGATTGCCCCAGTTTTCCCTTTAGTCATTATTATTTTACGTTACCTACAACCTTCTTTTACTCAACGGTGGACTTTAGGATTATTTGTATACCCTGCTTTGATTTTTGCAGGCTTAGCTATTGCGCAATCGCATCATCAACCTTTAGAAAAAGACATTGAACAAATCTTATTGACAGAGGCCCAGTTTTATTATGGGTATTTCACTTCTGCGCCTACTACAAAAAAACGTATCAATGGATTTTTCCAAGTCATTGCTCATGGAAAGACCGCGCATCATTTAACGAGTAAATCTTTTAAACTTTGGCTCAGTTTTCCAAAAGATTCTATTGCCGAAACGTTGGAAGCTAAAGCGCATATTTTAATTAAACTACGAGCACAAAAATGTAAACCACCAAGTAATCCAGGCGATTTTTCTTTCCAATCTTTTTTGAAAAGAAAACAGATTGCACTTATAGCTTATCCAACAAGTGATTCTATTTTTTATTACCAAAAGCCAGCAAATACTTTATTTATTCAGATTGCACAATACAGAAAACAATTAACAGATCAACTTACACAGCTTCTCCCTACCAAGCGAGAACAAGCGATAGCCCAAGCATTGATTTTAGGAGAAAGAAGCAGTATGGATCAAAACATTCAACAAGCCTATGCGAAGGTAGGCGCAGTACATGTATTGGCCGTATCAGGACTACATGTTGGTCTTGTTTTCGGGTTTCTTTTTTTCTTTTGTCAAAAGATCAAGAGTAGAAGTATTTGGAGTCAACTATTTAAAAGTGTTTTTCTTCTTTTAGGCATTTGGTTTTATGCCTTTTTGGCTGGAGCATCTCCTTCTGTATTGAGAGCAGCCACCATGTTTAGTTTTATTATTCTAGGTCATGTGGTCAATCGATCGATCAATATTTATAATAGTTTGGCTGGCTCCGCTTTAGTCTTACTCTGTATTGATCCGAGTTTACTTTTTCAAGTCGGGTTTCAATTATCCTATTTTGCCGTTTTAGGTATTGTGTATTTTTACCCCATATTCAAGGCCTATTGGTTTAGTGAAAACCCTATCCTAAATTGGGTGTATTCGCTGCTTTTAGTTTCCGTATCTGCTCAATTGAGTACCTTGCCTTTATGTCTATTTTACTTCCATCAATTTCCGCTACTGTTCTGGGCTTCTTCTTTGGTTGTAATACCATTGACCACTATAATTTTACCGCTTGGCATTATAGTATTATTTCTTCATTCCTTGCCCTATTTAGGTTATGGCTTAGTTTATTTATTTATTCAATTACTCACCTTAATGAATGATTTAATTTTTCAATTAAACCTCTTTCCTTTCGCAGTAATTTCAAACATTAAAATCAGCCTAATTGGTCTAATCTTAGGATATTTGTTATTGATTTATTTTGCACATTGTTTATTTATAAAACGCTTGAACAAAATATGGATTCCAATTTCTATTTTAGTTATTCTTGGGTGTCTATATTCCTATAAACAATGGCAATGGTATCAACGTAATGAAGGATATGTTTTCCATTATAAAGATCAAACCTTATTTGGGTTTATAAGAGGCAAAACGAGTTATTTTTTTTACGACAAAAAAAGAATAGAAAGTATACAAGAGGATGCTTTACTCCAATCTTTACATATTGACAAGTCGCACTTTTATTCCTTAGATTCTATGGTCCAATTGCCTTTTCTACGTTATGAAAATGGCATTGGAATTTTACCTCAATTTACTTTTGTTTACTTACCTAAAATAACTTCTAAATTACCGAAGGAAGCCAATGTAATGATTGCAGGTAAAGCACCATTAAAACTCCCGCCAAAGTATCCTGTGAGATGTGTAGTAGCTGATGGTCAACGAGGATATTTTGAAAGAAAAAAGTGGAAAGATTGGGCAGTTTCACAAAATATACATTTTCATCAAACACAAAATGAAGGAGCCTATTATTTTAAGCTAAATGAAAAAAAAATCCAAAAGTAATCCTTAATTTTAAGGAATGGCTTAGTTTTTGAAAAGCCTTAAGCGTAAACTATAAAATAAAACAAATCATTTTTATGAAACAATCACTTAAAATAAGCTTATTGACCTTGCTTTCAGTAACATTAATCTCTGTAAGTAGTTATGCACAAAAGAAAATCAAAGAAGGCGTAGTTAAATATGAAGTTACCGATGTAGAAGCCGAAGGAGGTGGCATGCAAGCGATGATGTTAAAAGGAAGTACACAAAATTTATATTTTTCAGACAACTATCAGAAAATGGAAATGAGTATGATGGGTATGATTAATATTCAAATCATTGGCAATAACAAAGACGAGTCAAGTTTGATGTTGATGAGTGGTATCATGGGTAAAGTAAAAGTAGTTACAGACAACCAAGAAGCCAAACAAAAAGCGAATTTACCTACATTTGATATTTCTTACGATAAAAAAGATGTAAAAACGATTGCAGGTTATAGTTGTCACCGAGCGGATTTAAAAGACAAAGATGGCAATCTAATTACCTTGTATGTAACAGACAAAATTACTCCTCCGAATTCTTATGTCAATAAAATGTTTAAAGGACTCGTTGGATTTCCTTTAGAATATGCTTTAGCACAACAAGGAATGAAAATTACTTATACGGCACAAGAAGTTAGTCGAGATTTTGACAAGAATGTGTTTACACCAGATATGGAAGGATATGAAGAGTTAACTCCAGAACAATTACAAGAAAAATTTGGAGGAATGAACTTTGGGATGTAATACATCAACAGATATTAAATAAAAAAAGCTGCCAAATGGCAGCTTTTTTTTTTACATCGTTTTAAATTGTTTTCATCGGTGCGTTCTTTTTTTCTTAGGAGAAAGAAACATATCTTTCAAAACAAAGAAGAAACTAAATGCTAATAATGCAAACAATAAAAATTTAAAAAGAATCATAATGCAATTTTTAGGGGTTTAAAATCGGATTAAACATAATAGCCTTTATGCAAGGATGATTGCTCGTTATATATTAAAGATTTAGACGAAACATGTACACATATTCCTCTTTAATACGATCAATCGAATATTTTTTTCCAGTTAAGTAAACGTTGTAAATCCCAAAATTACGCTACTAAATTACAACTAAAACTATTCCAATGCCATTAAATCAATTAACAATTTACTAACATTAGCCCTTCATTCACGATTACTCATTTTACCTTAACAATGAAATTATATCCCTATATAAGTGACAATTTCGTGTTTTTCAACTTGACTTTTATCAAAATATAGGCTATTTTGGCTCAAAATATCACTTTTTTGCGATTTGATTACAATTTTTCAACAATTTATTTATACTTTTACTTTCGATCGCAGAAATTAAAAATCCAAATATTATGAATAGTGTCATTACACAACGATTTATAAAGTGCCACAATAAGCTTAAAGAGGAAAACAGAGTTCGTTCGAGTCGCCAATTTGCAATGTCTTTAGAATATCTTCCTCAAAGTTTAAGTGAGATTATAAAAGGTAGAAGAGATGTAACCATTGAGTTGCTACGTAAAGCCGTGGAGCAATACAAAATCAATCCAGTTTATATTTATACTGGAGAAGGCCCCATGTTTATGAGTGAGGAAGACCATAAAAGTTTCCGTGTTTTGACCATTGTTACCAATGCACAAGATGATGAAAGAATAGTGCATGTTCCCGTCCCAGCCCAAGCGGGTTATGCAGGAGAAAACATTGACCCTACTTTCATACAAGATTTACCTACTTATTCGCTTCCTGATTATAAATACAAGGTGGGCACACATCGTTCATTTGATGTAGCTGGAGATAGTATGGAACCTACCCTATTTGAAGGAGATAAGGTGATTTGTAGTTATTTAGAGCCTACCCTTTGGGAAAATTCAATTAAAGACAATTATGTATATGTGATTGTTACTCGAGGAGATGTATTAGTAAAACGAGTCACGAATATGATTTCTGATAAAAAACAACTATTGCTTATTTCAGATAACAACTACTATCAACCTTTCCAGATTGATCTAGGTGATATTCGTGAGGTTTGGTATGTACGGGCCAAAATTAGTCCATTCCTCCCCTCTCCTCAAAATATCAGAGATTTGATGCGTGATGAAGTTAAAGAATTGCAAAATACCATTCAGAATCAATCAAAATTGATTTTTAACTTAAATAAAACAATTGAAAAGCTGATTCTGCAAAACGAATAATCGATTTTCTAAACCCTATTTACAGGTGTTTAGTAGATGAGGAGTATTAATCTATCTTATGAAATGGTTAATACTCCTTTTTATTTTGCGTCAATAACATGAAAATTGTAAATTGCCATGTATCCATTTGAATACAATCTCAATAGGATAGCATAAATAATACAGAAGATTAGTTTAATTTTGTGTATTACGGATTTACTTAGACAAAATTATTAACTATTAAGGGATTTAACTTATGTCAAAATTAAAAATTAAGGGAACGGTACAATATCAAGACCTTGGGCCTGGTTTTTGGGGTATTATTGGTGATGATGGACAAAACTATCGAGCAGTTAATATGCCAGAACAATTAAAAAAAGCAGATGCAAAAGTGGCTGTTACTGCAAAAAAAGTAGACGGTATGTCGCTTTTTATGTGGGGAACTTCTATAAAAATTGTAAGTTTTCATACGTTAATGCCTTAATTTTTGGATAAACCCGAACGATTTCATCATTTTATTGTTTTAAATTATAAAGCGTAAATCATGACAAGCATCTTATCATATGTATATTCGAGCAGCTATGGACTTAGCCTTTTAGCCCTAATTTTTTGGTTCTATTTTAAAGGCAATAAAGAGTATAGCCGCTTGGCTGGAAAGGTTTTTCTACTTAGTTTTCTTACTTATCTTGTAAGTCTTGGAATAGGTCCTTCTGGCATTTCCTCAAAGTTAATCATCTTAAGTCGAGACTTAATCATTTTGGCTGTAGTTGCCCGTTTCTTTAGCCTATTTAAGAATAATGCCGTTATTTTCTTAGGCATGCTCATTGCTTTAGCGGGAACTTTCAAACTTGGTTATTTTGATTATCTCGTTAAATCCTATAAGCAACAAAAGATTTGGCCTAAAGCACTTGCGGCTGGAGGATTGGATGAAACTGCTGAATTATTAGTAGATTTCAAACCCCAAACAACGACTGCGGATTTAGAAAAATTATTGAGCGATTATAATGTAAAGGTAAGTCCTGCTTTTACCTCTATTGCTTCTCCTAATATCACTGAGCTTGACGAATATTATGTAGTTGATGTACCTACTAAATATGTAGGTCAAATAGATAAAATTCAAGCCATCATAGCATCTAGTGATTTAGCAGATCATGTAGAAGATAACGAAGTGTTGAGTTTAAATCCTTTAGATGGTGATCCAGAAAAAAGTCCAAAGAAAAGTTATGGTATTAATGACCCGGACATTGAGAATCTATGGGCATTTGATAAAATGGGACAAGATCAATTGTATGATTTAATCCGAAGTCAAAAAATTAAACCAAAGAAAAAAGCGACGATCGCAATTTTAGATACAGGTGTAGATTCAAAACATGAAGATATCAAAGAAAATTACACTTCTTTCGCCTCTAAATTTGATGATGATCCACATAGTCATGGTACCCATTGTGCAGGTATCGCTGCTGCGGTAAGTAATAATAAAAAGGGAATTGCTTCTTTTACTCCGGAAAATGGTTTTACACAAGTAGCCAGTGTGAAAGTCCTTAACCGATATGGTATGGGATCACAACGCTCTATAATTAATGGTATACTAAAAGCTGCGGATAATGGCGCTGATGTTATTTCCATGTCTTTAGGTGGACCAAGTGATGATAGCAAGCAAAAAGCATATATCAAGGCAGTTAAGTATGCAAATGCAAAAGGAGCCATAGTAATTTGTGCCGCAGGAAATGAAAACGTGAATGCCATGGAACGATCTCCAGCGAATGTAGACGGCGTAATCACAGTAAGTGCCATTGATAAAGACTTAAACAAAGCCTCTTTCTCTAATACGGTACAAGATTGTAAGCGAGGAATTGCAGCTCCGGGAGTCAATATTTATTCCACTATTCCCAACAACAAATATGCTTTTTATAATGGCACCTCAATGGCTTGTCCTTATGTAGCCGGTTTAGTAGGTTTGCTTAAATCTGTAAATCCAGATTTGACTACTGATGAAGTTTATAAAATTCTTAATGAGACGGGTGTAAAAACAGGAAGTACCAAACTTACAGGCAATTTCATTCAATCTGCAGCAGCATTGAATGAAATTATTGAAACTAAAATATTAAAGTAGAAAGAAGAAGAAATAAAAAAGCGGCTAGAATTTAAATAAATTCTAGCCGCTTTTTTATTTATATTTTTGTCTTGTCCTATTAGATCGTCCATTCTGCATGAATGATTCCTACTAGCTTCCATTCTTTATCCTTTTTGTCAAAAACTAGGCGTAAAGATCTCCAATCAAAGCCTTCATATTCTTCTTCTTTCCCAGAAAAATAATACTCCACGAACTTACAGCCCGGATAACAAGCTAATACATTATTTGGTGAATTTCCATATTGCCGAACCTCATTAAAAAAGATAGAATCTGGTTCTATGAAATCATAATCATAAATGAATTTCTTATGATATGCTTCTACTGAAAGTTTCATGGGCTCCCCACTCCCATCATAAGCTCCCCATTCGTAAATTTCTTCTTTAGACAAACTACCCAATTGAACGGCAGAGAACGTCATATCACTTGCCGTATCAATAGTTGCATATGGAGAAAATCGAACACCCATTTCAGGATGAATATAAGGAGCTAATTTTCTTAAATCTCCCTCTTTTAAAATACCTACTATAGATTTCGTTAATTCCAAAATTTGGACTGTATCAGAGACTATTTCTGTATTATCTTTAGGTGGATTATCTTCTACTTGAACATCCCCACAAGACCAAATAAATAGGCTGAGTAGAAAAAGAATAAATATATTTTTCATTGTATTTCAATTTAAGATCAATAGGCAATTTAAAGAATACTTAATTATTATTTCGAATAATTTCTTCTAAGGTATCAATTTGCTTGCTAAGTTGGTCAATTTTTCCTTCTAAAACTTGATTATTGTCAATCGTCATCTCATCGACAAATACAGCATTAGCTAAAGACATTCCGAATATTCCACCTAAAAGTACAACCAAAACGAAATAAAAACGGATAAAGGCTCCATAAATTTCATTGTCATAATACTCAGAAACTTTAGGAGGAATTTCATTCCAACCTTCTACTGTAAACATTTGAAAAATAGTGTAGGAAGAAATCATTGGGTTTCCAAAATATTCAGGAGCTGCTTTACCAAATAGATGACAGGTTAAAATTGCCAATATAAAATTTAAAAAGAAAAGCGCTAATAATACAAAAATCGAAGATCGGAAAGCGCGTCCTAACCCAACCATCAAATGATGCATATTGGGAATAAAATGCATAAACTTTACAATACGGATAAGTCGTAGAAGTCTAAAAACCAGCAAAAAAGAAATACTTGGTATAGGTAACACATAGGCTAAAATGGCAGGTAAACTAACCATCACTAAAAAGAAATCAAATCGATTCCAAGCATCTCCAAAATATTTTTTAGGCCCAAAATTTTTAATCTTAATAATAGCTTCTAGCAAGAAAAAGAGGATGAATAAATCATCAATAAATATCAACCACGGATGATCGGTAAGGCTTGGAAATGAAATTGCAAAAATAAAAATTGCATTTATAATAATAGCCCCTAAAATAATTTTCTCATTTAAGAAAAAATGTTTCATAATAAGTAATTTCTTAAAGGTTGTTTACAATTTTGTATAATGGACATTAGGCAATTTTTTCAAACGCTCGGCACTATATTCAGGAGTAAAATCACGTTGGGGTTCACCCAACATTTCATACCCTACCATAAATTTCTTTACGCTAGCTGATCGCAATAATGGTGGATAAAAATGCATATGAAAATGCCAACTTTCCCATGGCTTTCCATCCGTAGGCTTTTGATGTATACCAGAAGAATAAGGAAAGGAAGTCTGGAATAAATTATCGTATTTTATGGTTAATCGTTTAATTATTTCAGCATAATCTTCTCGCTCTTCTTTTGTAAAATCTAATAAACTTTGTACATGTCTTTTACTTATAATAATGGTTTCATAAGGCCATAAAGCCCAAAAAGGAACTAAAGCAACAAATGAATTATTTTCAACTATTATCCGCTGATCTAAGGATTGCTCTTGATCTAAATAATCGGCTAACAAAGAGCGACCTGTTTTCTTAAAATGCTTTTCGAATTGAACAAGTTCTTTCGCCACTCCATCTGGGATCGACTCTTGCGCCCAAATTTGTCCATGAGGATGTGGATTACTACATCCCATGATCGCTCCTTTATTTTCAAATATTTGGACGTAATTTATAAATTCCTTTTCCCCTAGTATTTTATATTCTTCAGTCCACAAATCAACTACTTTATGTATATCCTCTACTTCCATTTGAGCAAGGGTCAGTTGATGATTGGGAGAAAAACAAATCACCTTACACATCCCGCGTTCACTTTTTGCGATCAATAAATTATTCTCATTCATCGTGTGTTTAGGCACTGCTTCGAGTAAAGCAGCAAAGTCATTTTTAAAAGAATAAGCGGATTGGTAATTAGGGTTTTGGATGCCTCCTGCTCGCTCATTTCCAGGACATAAATAACATTGGGCATCATAGGAAGGACGAAGCTGATTTTGAGGTTTTTCCGTTTTCCCTTGCCAAGGTCTTTTCGTTCGATGTGGAGAAACTAATACCCATTCACCTGTGAGTATATTCAGTCTACGGTGGGGATGATCATTGGTATTAAATTCCATTTTTTTTTGCAAATATAAGGATTATATCTATTAAACAGGATATTTCTAAGTGATGATGTGTGATGAATTTCATTAGCAAAAGACAATCAATTAACCCTAGCGATTCAATTTTCTATCTTTTTGTGTATCTTGTCAGTTAAATCTCTTTCCCCTTTTAAATGACTATTGAATATTATGAGATCAAAATTGATCAATGCCGTTAATTTCAAAGAACTTGAAATTAAAATTAGGCAAGAAATTAATGAGGACTTTCAACCAAGTATTGGTTTCGGATTTTGTAATCACCATGCTGATATAAAAGGACTTTCCCATTTTTTTGCTGAACTTCGTATTGACTTAATTGGTTGTACTACCGCAGGCGAAGTAGCAGATGATGAAGTTCAAGAAACCTCAATGGTAGTTCTTTTATTAACTATACCTAGTTCAGACTATTTATTGATTTCTCAATCTTTTGGTCCACATGATGAACAACAAGTAGCTTCTGATATTTCGAATCGAGCCGCTCAATTATATAAGAATCCAGGCATTGTGTTTTTTAGCAGTGGTGTAGCAAGAGATGGAGTAAAAATTGTTAATGGAATTAAATCTTTCCTTAGTCCAGAAACTCAAATATTTGGTGGCCTAGCTGGTGATCTAGGTGCGTTTAAAGATACTTATTGTTTTAGTCATAAAAATGTATATCCAGATGGCTTAGTTGCCTTAATTTTAGATACAGATAAAATTGAAATCAAAGGTCAAGCGGTAAGTGGATGGAAAGGTTTAGGATTAAAAAACACCATTACCAAAGCTGATGGGAATGTAGTTCATGAGATTAATGGGGTTGCTGCTTTAGATTATTTTACGAATCATTTTGGACTCAATGTTTTTGATGATCCAACACAAGAAGATATTCCATCTATTCCAGGACAGTTTCCTCTAGAAATGATCAATGATAAAGGCGAACAGCAATTAAGATCTATACTTACAGCAGATACAGCTACAAAATCTTTGATCTTAGCGGGTGGTGTTGAAGAAGGACAGCAATTTAGGTTTTGTACCTCACCTTCTATTGAGGTAATAGATAAATCCGTGAAAGAATATCAACTATTAGCTAAAGATACACAGGAGGCTGATGCGGTAATTTTGGTGTCTTGTATGGCTAGAAAAGTTGTTTTTGGTCCACTTATTGAAAATGAGATTATGGGAATAAACGCACTTTGGAATGCTCCTTTAATTGGTTTTTTCTCTTATGGTGAAATTGGAAAGATTGGAGGCACTACACATTGTGATTTTCATAACTGCACCTCTAATATTTTTACACTTACCCAAATCAAGAAGTAGTGATATAAGTGTTTCTATTTCTTATTAAAATTAAATCCAAGCTTTAGAAATACATTTCTTCCCATATTGATTGGTGTGGTGTTGGCATTACTACCATGGACGGTACTTTGGTCACCTTGTAAATCAACTTCGGTAATATCAAATAAATTTTTTACTCCTAGGCTAATTCTGATTCGTTGCTTCCATAAACTTTTATTAGCGATAAGATCTACTAAGCCATATCCTCCAATAATACTTTGCCCTACAAATTCATTTCCATTTTCATCCATATCAGGATAATAAGAAACAATCTTATCATTTTGTTTATAATATAAAGCCAAACCAAAATGGTGTTTAGGATGCTGATAACTCAATTCATTGGCTAATTCAAATGAATAAGTAAACGGTTTCACGTCCATCGTATTCTTATGTAATTCATTATAGTATCCTGTTACGGTCAAACCTGCTCCGATAGTAAAATTATTAAATTGATATGAAAATTTGAATGCTGAACCTAAGGTTTTGTATACCGACTGATTGAAGTATGTAAATTGTAAGGTAGAGGTATCAATCGCAGGCACATTTCCGTTTTCTGTTTCTATAAATTCATAAAGTCCAATTCGGTTTTGAATATGATTATAAAAACCTTTCCATTTTACTTTTAAATTTTGTTTATCTGAATTTTTACGATATTCTCCACTCACTTGTATATTATCTGATCGTTCAGCTAATAAGGAAGTATTTCCAACGATAAAATGATTAATATCAATGAAGTTATAGTATAGTTCTTTTAAAGAAGGTGCGCGAAAGCCCTTGCCGTAAGACGCTCTGAAAAACCAACGATCTTTAATACTATATTTAAAATGTACGGAAGGAATAAAAGGCGCTTTATACTCTGTGTTATAGGTATAACGAAGGCCACCTTCCAAGGCTAGGTTATCTAAAATATCATAACGTAATTTCCAAAACATAGCATAATCGCCTAAAGCACTAAAATTAGATTTTGAGCTATTGCTATCATTTATACGTTGGCCTTGCGCATTGCTATAAGCCAATTCTATTCCTGCTTGTATACCCAATTTATTTTCATACGTATAGGCGACGGTAGAACGCAATAATCCTTCTCTAAAACGAGAAGTATCTTGTTGGCCTAATACCAAAGAAAGCGAATCATTTTCAAAGTCATATCGATAACTTTTTTTATTTCTCAAATAGTCATTATATGAAAGTACGGTATTGAAATAGATATCTTTTTTTGTTTTCCCTTCATAGGAAAAATAAGGATTAATTCGTTGGGTAAAATAATAATCATCGAAAGCATAAGGTTTAAACTGTGGTCGTCTTTCTTCCCCTAAATTAATGACCTCCTCATGAAAGAAATTTCCAGATAAGTTAATCCGTTGATTTTCATTAAATCGGTAGGTTAAACTTGTTCCTGCATTCCATTGTTTCTTTGGATTCCATAGCATATATCGAAGGCCTTCATCACCTAAACCTTTAAAATGGCGCCATCCTCCATTTACACGAATAGTAAATTCATCAGTGACACGAATTCCAGAAGATAAATCAAACTCTTTAATTCCAATAGATTCAATTCCGCTTTGAATACCAATTTCGTATTTATTCGCTTGCGATTTTTTAGTAATAATATTAATAACACCAGCGAGTGCATCGGTACCATAATTTACAGCTAATGGCCCTTCAATAACTTCTATTCGTTGTACATTGTCCAACTGGATTTGGCTCATATCAATGTTACCTCCTAATCGACCGATTACAGGAATACCGTCTATCAGAATTTTTACATTTTCTCCACTTAGCCCTTGCATAGAAATCCCAGATCCTAAGATCATATCTTGATTGATACGAATACCCGTTTCTTGGGTTAATAATTCCTCAAGATTACTTGCACCACGTTGTAGGATTTTTTCCTTTTTGATTAATTCGATGTCATGAAGTGCGTTTCGAGCATCGGTAGGGGCATATTGAGCAGTAATTACGACCTCTTTTAATAGTTCTTCCCATTCCTTATAGATTCCAGTAGTATCAGGAATTTCTTGTGCCTGAAGGTAGGCAGAGAAGCAAATGAAAAACAACAAAAAAGTAGTATTTAAATACCTCAAATCTTAAACTTAACTCATCAAAATAAAAAACTAACACAAAGGTCTAAATTGTAACGAATTTTTATAGCTGATCTTTGTAAAATTTTAGCCATAATATGTTAAAAATCAATAATAAACTTAAACTTTGTCAAAGGTATTACAATTATAATTTATTTATGAACTTGCTTTTAGCAATATTTTATTTGGATTTATTCTAAATAAAAATCGTCTCAACCTAAAATAGATTGAGACGATTTAGAAATGGGTAAAATAAATCTCTACAGGATTCGCACCCAATGCATTTTAAAAATGCGGAATTGTCTTAATATTTTATAAACTTAGTCAAGTCAATCACTTCACTATTGGCGTCTAATAACCGAACAAAATAAACTCCTTGACCTAAACCTTGTGCAGGCAATGCTAAATCGTTTGTTCCTGCATTTAAAGTTATATTCGCTCGATATTCAATTTGTCCTAAAGCATTCATTATTTCTAATTGTACCTCTTGAACAGATTGTGCAACCACTCGATAATCTCCTTTTCCTCGTACTGGATTAGGTATAACTCCTTGTACAGTTAAGCTATTTCCGCAAGAAAGTTTCTCAAAGCGCACATTAGAATAAGAAGAGCTTCCATCAAAATCAACTTGCATTAATCGGTAGTAGCTATTTTGAATCGCACGATCTAGTTTATATGTATACGTTTGGGCTTGGTAAGTAGTACCTGCTCCATTTACTCGTGCTACAGTCTTAAAGTTTACACCATCTAAACTGGTTTGTATTTCAAAGTAATTATTATCAATTTCTGTTGCTGTTTCCCATTTAAGTTCGACAATGCAATTAGCAATAGTTGATACATCAAAAGAAGTTAATTCAATTGGTAGAATAATGGTTTCTGCAAAACCAGCATCTACATCCGTGGCAGCAGGTGCAGCCGTAGTAATCGTTACCGTCATAATACCACCAATTACAGTACTCGTTGCATCAGTAATTGAATTGGCATCGCTATCGGTAGGTTCTGTACTTCCGCCTGCATTGATTGGACTTATATAAGCATAAGTAGCAGGATCAGGATTTTGTACTTCTATTGTATACGTTTCATCTAAAGGTAAGCCATTGAAAGAATAATTTCCACTAGCATCTGTAGTAGTAAAACCTAATTGGTATCCATTACTGTCATAAATGATAACTACAACTCCACCAGCATATCCTGGATCAAGCACTGCGTCTTGCACACCATCTCCATTCTGATCAATCCAAATTTGGCCACTAACCATTCCGGTAGCCGCTGGATCAACACATACAAAATCTGAAGCTTCTGCATATTG
>JAHDCJ010000050.1:0-2349 GCA_020629935.1 Saprospiraceae bacterium
TCGTTGATCTTGTGAATCAAGGCGGATCGTGTGATACGGGCTTTCAATATGCCGTAACGGATTCCTTAGTTAGTTATTTCCCATATGTAAGTGGAGGAGTTGCTCCTTATTATTACCAATGGGATTTTGGATTTAATCAAACGAGTAATGAAGAGACACCCACATTCTATTATCCTGGTGATGGCGTATATACTACTTGTCTTACTGTATATGACGCACTAGGTACGAGTTGCTATTCTTGTGATACTATTTTTATAGGAAATCAAGCAGACCCTTTAGTAGCTTGGGCTTCAACGAATGATGTGAGTGATTGTAGTGGAGTATGTGATGGCAGTATTACGGTTAATGCATATGGTGGTGTAGCTCCTTATTTTTATAGTTATAGCGTAGCTGGGAATGGTTCTTCGA
This sequence comes from Saprospiraceae bacterium, assembly GCA_020629935.1. Taxonomy (GTDB): domain Bacteria; phylum Bacteroidota; class Bacteroidia; order Chitinophagales; family Saprospiraceae; genus JAHDCJ01. The sequence continues at coordinate 409 of JAHDCJ010000050.1, forward strand.
TAAACGGATTATGTGAAGGAAATTACGTGTGGAATGTAACTGATGCAAACGGAAATACTGTGTCTGGTTTAGAAACAATTACTTGCGATTCTTTTCCTTCAAATGAATGTTATGATTGGTCTTTGATTGACTTTGGAGCAAATTGTCCAGGCTATGATCCAGTATGTGGGTGTGATGGATACACTTATGAAAATGCATGTATCGCAGAAAATTGTTTTGGTATTGCGATTTATACACCAGGTCCTTGTGGAGGAAATGGAAATAATGGAGAAGGTGGAGAACCTACAGATTCTACGTGCACAAATATTACGGCAGGCTTCCAATATTTCGGTCAACCTTTAGGTAATGATGAATATGGTTTTGCTTTCTTCGCAGAAGGAACGGCAAACACACCTCTAATATATGATTGGGATTTTGGTGATGGTACGTTTGGCACAGGAGAAGATGTAGCACATACCTACACATTTACAAATGATAGTATTGCCGCATTTACAGTTTGTCTTACTGTTTGGGACAATAATGGATGTGGAGCAACTGCATGTGAAACGATCGTTATCGATTCTAATATAGGTGGATTTATTGCAGGTTCCATTTTCGAAGGAGATCCTAATTTAAATATCCCAGGAATAAACCAACGTGTAGGCGGCCCTGGTGATCCTTTAGCCAATGTACATGTGTTATTACTAGATCCAGCAGGTAATCAAATTGCAGATGCTTATACCGATGCAAATGGAGCCTATAGCTTTAATGGATTATTATTTGGAGACTACTTCATCCAAGTAGATGTACCTGGAATTAATCACACACCTTATCACATTAAGATAACTCCAGTTGCTCAAAATGAAGAAACACTCGATTTTGATGTGAATGGAAGTAGCGTAACTACTACCGGATTAAACGAACTTTCTTTCGCTAGTCAAATTCGAATGATGCCTAATCCTATAGCCAATAACTTGACGATTCAGTTGAGCATGGAACAAGGAATGGATGTGCAAGTAGTTGTTCGTAATGTAGTTGGACAAACGATGATGACTAAAACGGTAAGTTTAGGTGCAGGAGGCCAACAAATCGAATTAGATATGTCTGATCTTTCTGGAGGAATCTATATGATTAGCTTACAATCACAAAATGAAATACACACACAGAAAGTGTTGAAGAAATAATTTTTCGTAGGGAAGAATTTATAATTGGGGAATTTGCAAAGGCAGATTCTCCATTTTTTTGTTCCTTACTATTGCTCATATAGGAAAATGATCCTTCCGACTTTGAAAAGGCATAAAAAAAGGCTACTTTTGAGCCGATTTTATGGCATTCTAAAACGAATAATAATATTATGAATCTGCACGAATATCAAGGAAAAGAATTATTGGCCAAATTTGGCGTAGCTATTCAACGTGGTTTTTTAGCCACTTCAGTAGAAGAAGCGGTAGAAGCTGCAAAGAAAGTGAAAGAAGAATTTGGCTCAGATGCGTCAATCGTTAAAGCACAAATCCACGCTGGTGGACGTGGAAAAGGCGGCGGAATTAAACTCGCTAAAAACCTTGATGAAGTAAAAGAATCTGCGGAAAACATTTTGGGTATGATGCTCAAAACACCACAAACTCCAGGTGGCGTAGATGGCCCAGGAAAATTGGTAAGAAAAGTATTGATCGCTGAAGATGCATACGCACCAGATTTTGATGCATGCAAAGAATATTATGTATCTATCCTGATGGATCGAGCTAGAAAATGTAATGTAATCATTTATTCTACCGAAGGAGGAATGGATATTGAAGCAGTTGCTGAACATACTCCAGATAAAATCTTTAAAGAATATGTAGATCCTACGTTAGGACTCATGCCTTTCCAAATGAGAAAAGTGGCATTCAACCTTGGCCTTACAGGGAAAGCCATGAAAGAAATGACTAAATTTATCAATTCTCTATACAAAGCTTTCGTTCA
>JAHDCJ010000050.1:2449-34439 GCA_020629935.1 Saprospiraceae bacterium
AATGCATTTAGAATTATCCTTAGAGATCCTAAAGTAGAAGCAATCCTTATCAATATATTTGGTGGTATTGTTCGATGTGATCGAGTGGCTCAAGGAGTGGTAGATGCCTATAAAAACATTGGTAATATCCCAGTTCCAATTATCGTACGATTACAAGGAACCAATGCAGATATTGCTAAAACGATTATTGATGAATCAGGATTAGAAGTAAAATCAGCGATCGTATTACAAGAAGCTGCGGACTTAGTTTCTGCGGTTTTGAAATAAGATCAACTTCAAAATATTAAAGCCTTGCTCTCTTAGGAAAGCAAGGCTTTTTTTATTTTAGTTATTCATAAATCATTTTATTGAAAACGTACACTTTTGAGTAAATTTTCAAAAGCCTCTGATTGCGTATCTAAATCTTCCTTTTTACAAATACTGGTAAAAATATGCCCAATGTTATTTTTAGTATCAATAACTACGGCTTGTAATAAGACCATCGTAAAGTCAGGAGCGGTCATTTCATAAATTAGAAATTGCGCATCTTCTCCTCCAACTTTAATGGATTCTTCCTTTGTAAATTCAATCGGAACGCCAATGTTTTTAGCTTCTTCTTTGTTTTCTGAAACAAATTTATCTAAAGATCGATCTCCATTTTCTTCGGAAAAAATACTTACAGAAGGACTAAAAGGGGCGGTATTTGTAATAAACTCAATACCCGATTCTAAGTCATTCGTACTCCATGCATTGGGGTAGTTTAACTGATATTTCCACGTGTCAGATTGATACAATTTCATATCCACTGAGTTGGAAGATGACGTGGAATTAGAATTAGAAGTGGATGTACTTACCTTTTTACTTCCGCTACAGGCACTGACCAAAAGCGTAAGGATAAAAAGGAATGTAAGTGAAATTAGTGGCCTGTTCATTGGATTTATTTTAATTATTTAGAAAAAATGTCCTTAAATTCTTGAATGTGAAATTGTAGTTTTAATTTTGTACTCATCTTTAGATGCGTAAGATAACTATTTTAATAAATTCAACATTCATGCCTGAAAAAATTTACGAACTTTATGAATTGAATACTTTCCTTCGGAGAGTGTTGGCATTGAATACCAAAGAAGAGATGAAACTACAAGCAGAAATTGCCGAAGTTTCCAATTCGAATGGGCATGTATATATTGATTTAGTAGATAAGGAAGGTGATCAAATTAAAGCCAAAGCTCGGGCAATTATTTGGAGTAAAACGCTAAACCGATTGGCAAAGAAAAATCCGAATCTTATTGATTCGGTACTTCAAGAAGGGAATCAAGTCTTAATGGATGTGCACGTAGATTTTCATGAACAATACGGTCTGAAACTTATCGTATTGCATCTTTATCCCGAATTTACTTACGGACAACATGCATTAAACAGAGAAAAGGTCGCCCAAAAATTACTCGCGAATGGAGACTTTGAAAAGAATAGTCAATTACCTTTTGCTATCGTTCCTCAACGTATCGCCGTATTGTCTTCGAAACAAGCCGCAGGGTGGTCGGATTTTTATCATCACCTTCGCTATAATGACTTAGGTTTCGCATTTAAAATATCCTTGTTTCAAGTCGCCTTACAAGGGCAACGCGTCAAGCAAGATATTTTAAAAGCCCTTAAAGAAATTGAAGCCCAACGATCAGATTTTGATGTAGTCGTTTTAATTCGTGGTGGTGGAGCCAAACTAGATTTACAAGCTTTTGATGACTATCAAATTTGTAAGGCAATGGCCAATACTAGCTTACCTGTCCTTACAGGTATTGGTCACGAAACAGATGAGTTATTAATAGATCGTGTAGCTTTTAGAGCTTTAAAAACACCTACGGCAGTAGCTGATTTTTTGCTTAATCAATGCAATCTATATGTCCAGGAATTGGGACAATGGTTGAACCGATTTAAATTGGTTACCAAACGAAAATTAAATATGGCTCAATCGGATTTAAATTTAGAGCGATCTATGTTTGCGAATAAAGTGGGATTGAAAATTCTAGATAATCAAGCCTTGCTCCAACAGACCGCATCATTGTTGAAAATTCATACGAAACAACATCTCTCTATTCATAAACAACAATTGGATCTGTATTTAGAAAAGGTCAAAAATATTGATCCTCAATCGATCTTAAAACAAGGTTTTACGCTGATAAAATACGAAGGCAAATATATTAAAGACCCTAAAGAGCTAAAGTCTGGAGACGAAATAGAAATTCTATTTGAACAAGGAACCATACGTAGTGTTATAAAATAAAAAATAATGGAAGTACACAATTTTTCATACGAAGAAACATTAACTAGAATCCAACAAGTAGTTGGAGAGATAGAATCTGGAACGATCAATATGGATGAATTACCAGAAAAAGTAAAAGAAATCTCCGAACTAGTCAATCAATGCAAAAAATATTTGCAAAAAGTAGAAGGACAAGTCGATGATCTTTTTCCAGAAGACTAGATACACCCCATTACTTCACCACAAAATTATGCGAAAAATAACTCTTGTTTTTCAACTGTCCTTTCAATAAATAATGCCCCGGGCTTAAATTGTCGAAGACCCATTTTTTCTTTTTGCAGTTTACTTGATATATTATTTTCTCCGTAGGATCCACAATCGATATCCATTGAATCGCTTTCTTTTTTCCTTTACGGGTATATACTGCCTGATTATCACCTACCTTAAATCGGAAATCACTGTGATCAATTTCTTGGACTTTTTTATCAAAATCAACATCCATTTGACGTAGTAAATCATCGGCCTTGCAAGCGTCAGGAATTCCGTAGCCATAACCGTCATCTTTGTTGGGTGTCCAATACCGATCCCCACTTTGTCGGATCGCACTAATGATTTCCATATTGGATCGTTGAGGGTGTGCTTCTTTTAGACAAGCCGCTAATCCCGCAATGGCAGGTCCTGCGAAAGAGGTTCCGCTACTTGTTCGAATCACATCATTTGGATCAATAACATAGGTGTTCCAACCCACCGCCATGACATCTGGTTTTATACGGCCGTCTGCCGAAGGGCCATAAGACGAAAACCCAGCTTTCTTCTTCTCTATATTTAATGCACCTACTGTAATCACCGAATCGGCATCTCCCGGAGCAGCAAGATAATGCCATTTATCATTACCAAAATTACCTTGAATAGCGACTACAAGAATTCCTTTCGATGCGGCATAATCTGCGGCTTTAGTAATAATTGTAGTATTGCCATCAAGATCTGCATAGGTGTAATCGCCTTCTCCTTGATCAAAGGTATTATACTGTAGCGAGCTCGTAATAATATCTGCACCATTTTCAATTGCCCAGTCCACTGCTTTTCGCCAATTCTTTTCTTCAATGTGTTTTTCTGTCCGATTATCTTCGGTATGTGCAAGTAGAATATTCGCATTATAGGCCGTTCCTACAAATTGCCCGGGTAAATACGCGTGTACCACAGAAACGGTATTTGTACCATGCGAACCCACTCCTTCAAAAGATATGGGGCCATCAAAAACGAAATCGTAATTACCCTTTACATATCCTTCTTCGTAAGCATATTTAAACGCATCTATGTTATGAAAACCATCATACCCATCATCAAAATGTGCAATGGTTACGCCTTTTCCTGTAAATCCTCGATCATGTAGACAATCCATATTTAGGATTTCGTTTTGCTTGGTGGCTTTACCATAATCCACAGATTGAGCATGAAGGTTTAAGGAAAGAATAATAAATAGAAGAGAAGGAATTGGGATTTTCATAATTGCTTTTTAAAATAAATTCAATGAAACATAGGCTAATTTAGGGATTTCGTAGATTTAAAACAACTGACTTATTATAGCTCAATGGATTTCTTTATATGGGTAAGTATTTTTTCTGTAGAAATATCTGCGCATTTAAAATGACCTTTCGGACAGGAAGCTTTGCCATGTAAACCACAAGGCCGACAATCAAGTGCTTCTTCTGATTGTATAATAAACGATTGATCGGATAAAGGACGAAACCCAAAAATAGGAACCGTAGAGCAATACACGGCGGTAACGGGAGCATTCATTGCAGAGGCCATGTGCATTGGAGCAGAGTCATTTACAAAATTCATTTGTGCATTACGCATCAAAGTCGCAGAAGCTAAAATGCTTAATTTTCCTGCAAGATTAAATGTTTTAAGATGACCACTTTTCAATTTAATTACTTCACAAGCTTCAAAATCACTTGGTGCGCCGAGTAAAAAAATGGATAGATTTTTATCCAATTGTTGAATTAATTTTATCCACTTTTCTTTGGGCCATTGTTTGGTAAACCAAACGGAGGTAGGCGCTATACACACATAGTTTTTAACTTTGGGTATTTCCTTAAAGTGTCGTTTAGTAGGATAGAGTGCAGGAGGAAATATACGTTGATCTGTCAAGTGTTCAATCAAAAGAAGATTGCGTTCAATTTCATGAAGTGGATGATCTGGATCACCTATTTTATGTTTTATTTTTTTCGAAAAAAAGAAAGAAAGTGGATGCTTATCAAAGCCTATCACTTCCTTCGGTTTTGCTCGGAGAGCCATCCATCCACTTGACCAAAAGCGATGTAAATTAATGATATGATCATATTGATTTTGGCGAAAGATTTTAATCAATCGCTTCATTTCTGAGCGTTTATTTTTTTTGTCAAATATATAAAGTTGATTTAAGAAGGGGTGGGCTTCTAATAAAGATTCATTTCCTTTTCGAAGTAAAAAATCAATTGGTGCATTGGGGTAGTAATGCCTGAGTTTTTCGATGAGTGGAGTAGCGAGTACAACATCACCTAAAAAAGCGGTTTGAATAATTAAAAAACGTTTAGGGTTTAACAATGGTTTACTCCTCAAATTCTTTTAAATGTTTTTCCGTTTCATAATATACATAAATAGGTATAATAAAAGTTAGACCTAAAAAAAGCATCAACAACAACCATTCGTTGGGATCTAAAAACAGTTGACAAGGTACATAAAGTAAAGAAGATGCAAAAGAAGTCTTCATCATTTCATCGCTCGAAAATTCTTGGGCTTCTACCCAATTGCGTAGATTTTTCATGGATCTTTTCGTACGATAACCATAAGAACCATTAATTTTCTTTGGGGGGTATTTTTTAGTAAAAAAACCCGTTAAAAAGTAAATGCCACAAATCAATAATAAGAGCGCGTAGGCCATGTCTGAAATATTTTCCCTAATTTAAAACTAAAGTTCCTTAAGAAAAAATTAAAATTTCATTTGATTGCTTTTGGAATACTATATTTGTTATTGTGAAAAAACAAGTTTACATCAGTATTGTCGTACTTATTGTACTTTCTTTGCTTGGTATCATTGCTGCTCAGGCGGTTTGGATGATCCATCAATATGAACATCAAACGCATCGATTTCATCAAGATGTTAAAAAATCGATGTCCGAACTTTCTTCTACCATAGCAAGTAAAGAACTGTTTGGAATGAAAGAAATCATTGCAAACATTGATTTTGGCAAAAAAAATATTAAAATTGATATTCGAAAAGACACCTTGGATCGGGTCATGATTATCAAGAGTCAGTCTTTTGAAGAACTTAAAGATGGAGAAGTGACTTCTTTTGATTTTGAAGAGGTAGAAATTCATCCTAGAGATGCGCTTCATGAGTTTAGAAGAGCTTCTAATTTCAAATTGCCTATAAATCCAAATGGAGAAAGTATTTCGGAGAAGTATGCATTAGATAGTTTATTACAGGAGAAATTAGCAGAAAACAGCATTGACATTCCTTTTGAATATGGTTTGTTTGATTCCTATTCTAAAGATATGATTAAGAAATCGGAGGGTGCAGAAGAAGCGAAACTTAGAGATAGTCATTTTAGAGCTTTTTTTCGTAGTCATAAAGAATTACTCAAAATCTATTTTCCTAGCCAAGCACAAGTCATTTTTCACCGAATGGGAAGGCAATTACTCCTCTCTGGTTTGCTTGTTTTATTGGTGGCGCTCAGTTTCTTATATGCATTATCTATTATTTTGAAACAAAAAAGGCATTCGGAAATTACCACAGATTTTATCAATAATATGACGCATGAATTTAAAACACCAATAGCAACTATTTCTTTTGCTTTGGCTAATATTGAAAATCCTAAAATTTTAGAAAATAAAGAAAAAATTCTAGAATTGACAAGTATTATTCGAGCAGAAAATCAGCGAATGGATCATCAAGTAGAACAAGTATTGCGTGCTTCTATTTCAGATCAAAATACATTCAACTTAAAACCTGAAGTACTCAATTTTCATGAGTTAATTAATTTTCAATGTAAAAAAGCGGAGCTGCGGGTTCAGGCCAAAGGTGGAGTCATTCGGCGAGAATTAAATGCAGGGTATGCTTTAGTTTATGGAGATCGATTACATTTGAGCAATTTATTATCTAATATTTTGGATAATGCGATTAAATATTCCCCAAACAAAATTGAAATTGAAGTCCTTACTTGGAATGATGCAGATGGTTTCTATTTCTCGGTTACTGATCAAGGCATTGGTATGAATAAAGAAACGCAAAAGAAAATTTTTGATAAGTTTTATCGAGTACCCACAGGAGATTTACACAATGTAAAAGGATTTGGATTAGGGCTAAATTATGCACAATCTGTAGCTTTACAGCATCAAGGACAAATTCGAGTCAGTAGTAGTTTAGGGAAGGGGAGTACCTTTGTGGTTTTTCTTCCTTTATCATCCAATGAAAATAAGAAATAAAATTTCTAGATATGGCATTACAAATATTAATTGCAGAAGATGATCCTAATTTTGGAATGGTACTGAAAAGTTACCTAGAGGTCAATGATTTTATAGTTACGCTTTGTCCAGATGGACAAGATGCGCTTTCAGCTTTGCAAGTCCGCGATTTTGACCTTTGTATCTTTGATGTAATGATGCCCAATTTAGATGGATTTTCTTTAGCTACTCGATTAAAAAAAGAAAACCGCCAAATCCCTTTTTTCTTTCTTACGGCTAGAGGATTTAAAGAAGATCAAGTCAAAGGCTATCAATTGGGTGCTATGGATTATTTAGTTAAACCTTTTGATCCAGAAATTTTGCTATTAAAGATTAATGCGATTCTTCAAAACCATGTAAGACAAGAAGAGGCTATTCCTCGAATGTTTGAAATTGGTTCTTTTTCTTTTGATTCAGAAACTCGACAATTGATCTTAGACGGAAATACACAAAAATTATCTCCAAAAGAATCCGCACTTTTACAAATGTTATGTATCCGAAAAGATGAGGTTTTACCAAGGGAAGATGCGCTAGTAAAAATTTGGAAAGAAGATACCTATTTTACAACCAAAAGTATGGATGTATATATTACTAAACTAAGAAAATATCTTAAAGTAGATATGCAAAATGACATTCAAATCAACAATTTACATTCGAAAGGTTTTATGCTTACGGTGAAGACTAAATCTTAGCTTGTCGATTTTTTGTCGTATAGTTTTTTTACACTTTCCGCCAAAGATATGCCTTCTCTTAACACAGGATCATCAATAGGCTTTTGCGCTACTAATTGTAACGGAACCACACCAGCCCAAACATCTAAGGCATAATCCGCTTCTTCATCTCCAGGACCTCCTTCTCTAATTTTAGCCGAGGCTTGATCAATACTTATTTTCAATAGGGTAGTGGCTTTTAATTCTTTTTCATTCGGTCCTCGTACTTCTTCCCATCGACCAGCTAAAATTTGATCGGATATGATTTTTAAACCTCGAATTTTTTCCTCTTTATCTTCTACCATTGTTGCTTTACCAAAGACAACGACAGAACGATAATTCATCGAATGATGAAAACCAGACCTTGCTAAAACCAAACCATCTAAATGCGTAACGGTTACACAAATGTCTATTCCTTTTTGTAAATCCAACATCATCCGACTCTTGGAAGAACCATGTAGGTATAAGGTATTTTCTTCTCTCCCATATCCTGTAGGAATGACTAAAGGGTAGGCTTCATGGATAAAACCCACATGACAAATATACCCTGCATCCAGAATATTATAAATGGTTTCTTTATCGTAATGGCCACGTTTAGGAATACGTTTTACTCTGATCTTTTTATCTGGTTTATTTTTCATAAGCAATGAGTAAGATAATGCACCTATTGCATTTAAGCAAATGAACAACCTAAAATTCAAAGCGCGGTAAATGCGGTCTATTCTTCTTGACTACTTATCTAAAATCTCACTTTTACCATCAAGATACCCTGTCCACTCTTTTACTTGCTTCAACAAAGCAGGAAATGTTTTAATTTGTACCAACAACTCACTAAAGGAAAACTCATTAAAGGAGATACCCACAGTACTTAGTAAATGTTTTAATTGACCAAAATCAAATCGTGTTTTATTAAGACTTGTATTGCGTACGACATAAGAACCAGAAACCAAGGTGTAAGAATATATACTCCGAATTTCAATCAAGCGATCAAGGTATTCTTTTTTGAAAAAATAAATTCCTGTAACTAAAATTCGCCAATACAATTCATTTATATTTTCGTCTGATTCATCTTTAATGGTAAAGCTTTTAATGAAGATTAAATTATGGAAAAGATGCGTTCTACGTTGGTCAATTTCAAACCCTGTAGAAGAAGAAAAATCATTTTGCAATGATTGATTTTGAACAATGGAAGCTTGAGTTTTTTTATGATGTTTAGCAATGGCAGAAGCTAAATCCTCTTCTTCCCCATAAAAAGGAATGGAAGGGAAAACACTTTTAACAACTGCCTTTGTTTCTCGCTTGGTGATGGGTTTATCCCAAATGATAAAAGAGAAATCGGGATAATTTTGGATATGAATACCTTCCCCTTTTATTCGTTTATGTCTCCTTTTAAAGCGTTGGGCATGATAGTGATTTTTTAAGTAAATATTAAAATCATTCACCTTTTGAGCAATCCCTTTTGAGACTTCTGGTAGGTATAACGCCCCATGATAGGAAAAGGTATGATTATCTAGTTTTTCTTTTTCTATAATAAAATAGCAAATCGCTTTTGGAATAAATAAAGGAGGATCAAATGAATAAATACGCAATCCACTTGTACCCAAATCCAAGAAATTATTAACTTTTGAAATATCCATTAAGAAAATGTTAATTATTATCGTTTAGGTTCAAGATAATAGCTTTTTAGAAAAATGGCATAATGTTCGATAATAATATGAGTAATTAACACCAATTAATTGAATCGTTGTATATGAGAAATGCCTTAAAAGCGTTGATTTTGTTGCCGTTATTGTGCTTGACTTCCTTTGTTATAGCTCAACAAACACAGATTGAAGGAGTCGTTTTGGATAATATTTCTAAAGAACCTTTATCTTTTGCTAATGTATTGTTTGAAGGAACCACCAATGGTTTAGTCACCGATTTAGACGGTAAATTTAATCTGCAAACCGAAGATTTGAGTCTAGATAAAATTGTAGTTAATTACTTAGGCTATCAAGAAAAAATCATTACCATTAAACCAGGCGAGAAGCAAACCATTGAAATTACACTAATTTCAGATTCAGAGGTTTTAGGTGAAGTAGTGGTAAAAGCAACAAAAAAAGTCAAAAAAGATACCGCAGCAATTACTTTATTTCGTCGTATTGTTGCCAATAAACCGATTAATCGACCAGAGAATTTTGAGTATTATTCTTATGAAGATTATACCAAAACCGAGTTTGATGTTTTCAATATTAAAGAATCATTAATGAATCGAAAAGTCCTAAGACCTTTTGATTTCGTTTTTGAAAATATAGATACTACAAAAGAGGGTAATGTCTTTTTACCCGTGTTATTGAAAGAGCGTATAGCACAATATTATTATCGGAAAAATCCTAAAAAGGTCAAGCAGATAGTGAAAGCGGATCAATTTTCTGGAATTGATAATATTGAACTTTTTGAGTCAGTAGAGTATACCTTTGATGAAATTGATATTTATCAAAATATTATCGTTATCAAAGAAAAGGGTTTTACTTCGCCTTTCGCCAAAGGCGCATTAGCAAGCTATAAATATTTCTTGAGTGATAGTACCGAAGTAGATGGAGTAAAATCCTATAAACTCGAATTTACTCCACGCCGAAAAGGAGATCTTTGTTTTACAGGGGAAGCATGGATTGATGACGAAACAGCTGCAATAAAATCAGTAGATTTATATTTGTTGAAACAAGCGAATATCAATTATGTGAGTAACCTTTGGTTGAAACAAAACTTTGAACGAGTAGAAGGAAAGTATTGGTTTAAGACTTACGAGCAAATGGCGATTAACCTCAACATTACTCAAAAGGAAGAAAAACAAAGCATTCGTATTCTGCGTACTTCTAGTCGAAAGAAAATAAATATTAACATTCCTCCTGCTGAAGAAGTGTTGATTGGCGATGCCTATGCCGTAGAAGAAAATGCCTACAATCGCCCAAAAGAATATTGGAAAACCCATAGACATCAAGCGCTTAAACGATCAGAAGCAGCCATATATACGATGGTCGAAAAAGTACAAGAAACCAAAGCGTATAAACGATACAACTTTCTAGGGTATATGTTCGCAAGTGGACGATTACGCTTTGGACCTGTAGAGTTTGGTCCTTATCTTCAATTTTTTAGTTGGAATGCAATAGAAGGACATCGTTATCGATTAGGATTTAGAACGCATCGAGATGCCTTTAAAAAGCGGTTACGTTTAGAGGGTTATGTAGCATATGGTGATCGTGATAAATTAATAAAATATAGCGGAGGATTTAGATATCGTCTAAAAACCAAAAACAATCGCTTAAATGCTTTTGGCGGTTATTATCGTTTTGATTGGACCAATTATGGAAAGGAAGGAGCGACGGTCACGCATGATCATATTTTATCTTCTTTGTTTAGAACTTCTCCGTTAGACAATTTATTTTTGATTCGTCAAGGACATGGGTATTTCCAAAGAGAATGGATGCGTGGTTTTATGAATACTTTTTCTATGACACATAAAAAAGTGTATTCATGGCCAGGTTCTTATGAATTTACTCCAGAAACGGGTAGTGTAACTACAGGACAAGATAATTTTTCTACAGTAGAATTTAAAGCAAGTACTCGTTGGTCTCCAGGTTCTAAATTTTCTGAGAACCCAAAGAAGGAAGCCATTCGTTTTGCTCGACCTGTATTTAACTTAGATTATACTTTTGCGCCTAAAAATGTCTTAGGCAGCGATTATAATTATCATCGATTAGATTTTGGTGTAGGACATCGACAAAATTGGGGCGTTGGCCGAACAGAAACCCGACTAACTGCTGGTAAAACCTTTGGACATATTCCTTATCCTTTGCTAAAAGTACATAATGGAAATGAAGGTTATCTCTATGACAGATACGCATATCATGCAATGAATAGTTTTGAATATGTAAGCGACACGTGGGCTGCTCTATGGGTAGAACATAAATTTGAAGGGCTTTTACTCAATGCGATTCCTTTAATTAAAAAGCTTAAAATGCGTACTATGGTTCATGGTAAAATCTTAGCAGGAACCTTAAGCAAAGAAAATCAAAGCTTTCTGGATATGGCGGATATTAAACCTATTGATGGTATTTATGCAGAGTTAGGTTTTGGTATCACCAATGTAGCTAAATTATTCCGAATCGACTTTGTTTGGCGTTTAACTCAACGTGACTTACCATCCACTCCAGGCGTTCGCTTAAAATTCTATCTTGACCCCAGCTTCTAAAACTTCCCGATTGCCCAAATCAACCTCCCGATTGGCCCAAGCCAATTCGCACCAAGACCAACCTCCCGATTGGCCCAAGCCAATCGCACTAAAAACATGAATACCTCGATAAAAGATAACCCAGAAAACCAACTTCGACCTATTTCATTTTAGTATTTTTTTGATTCAAAACCGTTAAAAACAAAATACTGTTTGAGCCGCAGGCGAGTTTATTTTGTTTAGGTTTTGCATCAAAAAAATGCGTTAAAAAATGAAATAAGTCTTGATTTTTTGTTCTTTTGATCAAGCAAAAGAACAAAACAATTTAAAAAGAAATCTTAAATTATCCCCTCATCAATCAACACCTGAAAAGAATCCTCCATCGTCTCCTGCATCGGCCGAAAAGTCATTCCAAGTTCGTTTTTAATTTTACTATTATTTCCCACCCAAGGCATATTGACATTATTCTTAATAAACTTCCTAGTAAATAAAGGATTCGCCATTGGCCCTACAATCATTAGCAACCATTTCGGTAATGCCCGTTTAGGAATAGGATATGTACTACCATATTTAGGAATTAACGTTTTCGCCATATCGAGTAAATTCGTGTTATGGCCACTTGTTATATGTCTTCCATTTGCCTTTGGCGTATATCCTGCTAAGAAATGCGCATTGGCTACATCCCTAACGTCTACCATTCCAAATCCCATTTTCGGTGCTCCTACTTTCATTGTCCCGTCTCCCAATTGTTTCAGGACACTCATACTTTCCGAAGTATTTGTTTTAGGATTTAAAGCAGGCCCCATAACAAAACTCGGATTGATCACGACTAAGTCCCATTGATTTTGTTTCTTGTTGATGGCCCAAGCTTCTTGCTCTGCTACTGTTTTAGAATAAGAGTAAGGTTGATAAGTTAAGGAAGCTGAAGTATTCCAAATTTCTTCTGTAAATTCGCCATTAGGCGTCTGTTGTAAGTCAGAAGCATCGGTATAAATGGCGGCACAACTACTGGTCAAAACTACCCGTTTCACCGATGGTGTTTGGCTAGCTTGTGCGAGTACATTTCTAGTACCTAACTTGGCAGGATCAATTAATTCTTTTTGTGGATCTTTATAATTGGAGGTAAAAGGGGAGGCAGTGTGAAAAACCAATTCACATCCTTCCATTGCTTTTGCATAAGAACCTTCTTGTAGTAAATCTGATTTGAAGTAATGAATTTGTCCAGGAGCCTTCGCTGCAATTTCATTTAGGTGTTGTAGCTTTGTTTGATTATCAGGGTTTCTAACCGCAGCATGCACAGTGATTCCTTCTTCCAATAATTGTTTGACTAGCCAGCCTGCTACATAGCCTGTAGCTCCAGTAACCATTACAGGTTTTGATTTATCTATAGTTGTCATTTGATTTGTTTTTAAAATTGGATAATGGGTATTAAACAAATATAATCCGAAATCGTTTAAAAGAAGAGTAAGTAAGTATTTACTTATTTTAGATCCTCTTTTATTTTTTGATAATCTTCTATACGATCAATATCAAAAAATAATTTCTCTTCTTTAAATGAAAGATGATGTACTTGTTCCGAATTTTTTTTAATTACGGATTTGCATCCATTAGTATCGGTAACCGCTAAAATAGATTCTTTAAAATAAGAAGAAAAAATAACAGGATTTCCTGTCCTTGTTTGGACTTTGGGTTGGAGGATCATTGGATTATGTATTGGTAAATCTAGATAGGCTTTTATCATACGGTTATAATGTGCTGTATTTAAAAATGGCATATCTGCTAAACAAATCATGAAGGCATCAATATCTTTATTGAGTGCAAGAATTCCTGTTTGAATAGAACGCGTCATTCCCTCTTCGTAATTAGGATTATGTACAAAATTATTGGGTCTACCTAAGGCATTTTCGATTTGGTTTGCTTGATGACCTGTAACTATAACCAATTGATCAATATTACTTTTTTGTAAAGCGGTAAAGGTATGTTGAACTAAATACTTCTCTCGAAAAGGAAGTAATAATTTGTTTGACTTTCCCATCCTAGAAGAGGTTCCTGCGGCTAAAAATACGGCACCTATTTTTTTATAATTATTCAATCTGTAGTTAATCTAAGGATTGAATAATTTGAAATCGAGTATGAATAGTTCCTAATCTTTTCTTTAAGGACTGTCCCGATCTTTTTCTAAAAATGGCAATAATCTCTGCGGCAATGGATAAAGCAATTTCTTCTGGGGTTTCTGCTCCAATATCTAGACCCACAGGACTATGGAATATGTCGAGTTGTTTTAGATTCATGGTATGGAGTTCTTCTGCCATTTTCTGGGCTCTTTTTTTAGGCCCAAGCATTCCAATATAAGGCGGATTTTTTTCTATGATTTTTGGAAGCAATATTTTGTCCCAATTAAAATCATGGGTCATGAAAACGACAGCCGTATATTCATCAATAGGAACAGCGTCTACATGTTCATAAGCATATACTTTTTTACTTTTGGCATATAACACTTTAGATATTTTTTGTTGATTGCCTACTAGATGAATCTGCCAACCCAATTCATTAGCTACTCCTATCATAGCCATTACATCATAATTGTCGCCTATAATGACCAAACGGGTTTCTGGTCGAATATACTCTACCAATAGTTTTAAAGATTGATGTAGTAGATTGTTTAACGCGATAATTTGGGGCCTTCTTTTTATTCGAACCGATTGGATCGCTGTTTTTATTTTTTCTAAATCAATACCACCAAAATTAAGGTCTTGAATTTGTTCAGATACAATGGTTGTTTGACCAAGTAATTGGGGTGCATCGAAAGATTCAATAATTTTAAGTAAAATACAAGCTTTATTTTGGAGAACAATTTCTTTGAGTTGTTCCACTTCATTTTGAGAATTATTGATGTCAATTGGGCTAAATAAAACTTCAATTTTACCATTGCAGCCTAGACCAATTCCGATTTGATTTTCGTCTTCTTCTAAGGTGTCATAAATTACGGTTGTCGGCGTATTTTTATGAATAGCTAATTTTGATTTTTTCAATGCATCACCTTCTAAACATCCGCCACTAATACCTCCAGTCCATGTACCATTTGCTGCGACTAACATGCGTGCGCCAATTCTACGATAAGAAGATTCTTCGATATGAACGACAGCGGCTAATGCAAGGGGGATTTTCTCCAATTTTAAGCGATCATATGCAGCAATAATGTTTCTTATTTCTTTCATATTATTTAGAATGCGCTTGGCCTTTTATAAAAAAGAAAGAGGAATAAAAAGCTAGGGTAAGTGAACACTTACGAATATAAGAATATTTTAAGGAAGAGAAAAATAAGATCAGGAAGAGAGGTGCATTTTAGAAATAGAATAATAAACGCTATAAACAATTACTTTTGATTCAGTCGTTCTTCTTCTCGGTTAGCAGCCATTGCAATTCGTTTAATGGCACTACCAATGGAAAGCAAAGCGATAAAAGCAATAGTTAAGACAAGGAAAATCCACTTGAAAGATCCTGCTTCTCCTATGGGAATACCAGAAAATAAATAGGCTAAGCCAATAGAAAGAGCGACTAGCCCAAAATAGGTGTATAAGGAATTCCGATAAAATTTTTCCATATGTTCAGAGGCAATAATAAGCATACTATTGAACATAATAAAAAGGAGGGTGTAGGAAGCAGAAATGATCCAATAAAATTCTTTACTAATCGAAATGATGTTTAGGCTACTTAAAAGAAAACTACCAATCATAGTAGTTACACTAAGTGCCATGACTGCAAGCGCCAAATGGATTGGATTGGCAACTCTTGCTAATATTGAATCTTCAAATTGGTGTTCCATAATTAGATAACACGCTAATTGCAATAAGGTTTTGAAAAAGAAACTATTTTAAAACCCAAGCACTTTTACTATATTTTGCTTTTGCTTTTTGCAGTGTTTGTTTAACTTTATTGGTATCCTCTACTCGAATACTTACTCGGTGCAGGCTGCCTTTTCTACCTAGCACAACTTCATAGCCATCCTTTTCAATTTTTGACTTTAATCGAGTGGCGTTGTCTTTTTTTCCAAAGTGCCCAATAATAATAAGGGTAGCTTTAGTCGTAGCTTTCTTTGGTGATTCTTCTACTACTTTTTCCTCTTCTTTCTCTTTCTTGATTTCTTCCTCCACCGCTATTTCTTTTATCTCTTCTTTTTTAGGTTCTTCAATTTTTTCTTCAATAGTAGGGGTAGAAACGTTTTCTTTATTTGAGTCTAAAAAGAAATGAAAACCTGCATTTTCTTCTTGAACATAACTTGGCTCATCAATTACAGTAGGTTCATCAAATCGTTTATCATCTTCTACTTTAGCCAATTGATTGGCTTGGTTTATTCCGAAAATATTATAAATAACAAGAGAAAGGGCAACAAGAAATATAAGGGAAGCGGCAATAAGACCAGCCGAAGCGCCCTTGTTTTGTTTTTTAGGTACCAATTTTTTAATAGGTTCCTCTATTTTTGCCGCCTCTATAATGGCAGATTTTTCTTGAACGGTTTCTGCACGAAGTATTGGATAAAATTGCACTTGTGGTAAACCAAAACTATTGCGTAGTAGGTTGGTGTCTTCTGGAATAAATTGCAATTTGTTTTCTACATCAAAATACAATTTACCAATTTCGGGAAGCGCAAGAATTTCTTTATTGGCTAATTGCTCATTAAAGCCTTTAACTAAATTTTCAATTTCATTTTTTGCTTCTGCATAAGAAATATGTGCTTTTCGAGCGACATAATTAATTAACAGTCCATCATTCAGTTTAAGTTCTTGGTTAAAAGAAATTTCTTTTGATGGTGGAAAAATATAACCTTGCACATGATCTATATCTGCTTCCTTATAATGCGTGATCAAGCCCCCAAATCCTGGAAGGATAACACAATCATGCTTTGATAAAAGCTCACGAATGTATGTAGTGAGATTTAAATTCATTGATATTGGTTAAAATTTTAAAATAATGCCTCCTAAAACGTTAAATCCAACGGTAGGATAATTATAATATCGTTGATATTTTGAAGAAGCCAAGTTGTTTAAATCCAAAAATAAGGAAAATTTTTCATGGATTCGATAACTTGCCCCAAAGTTTATATCAAAAAGATTATTTAATTGGTCGGCTGTTCCTGTAGAAGTCAAATAATTTACGGCACTTGCCATGTAGGTTTCGGCCTTTAGTTTCAGCTTTTCTTTAAAGGTATATTGTACACCTAAATTCGCCTCTAATGCAGGTAAATGCCATGCTTTAGCCTGATTTTTGGCATTGAAAATATTATAATCACCAGACAAAACAATAGCTAAATCTTTGATCGGATTTACGTTTAATGTGGTATGAATATTAATCGTACTTACCTCATCATAAATTAATCCGAAACGAGTAGAATCTTCTGCATAATTATTGACAAATAAACCTAAATCCTTGGTTGGTCGATGTCCACCTCGTACTTCGTAAGCAAATTTATTGAATTGTCCTTTTACTCCTCCGTATCGATATTGAACCCGTGTGTTTCGCAATTCAGGGTTAGAAATGAGGTACGGATTGATCTTACTTAATTGATCAAAACTTTTTTGTTCAATGGATCCATTCCATCCTCCAAAGAATTGGACTTTGCCATCCATAAGATTGACTAGGAATTCAATGTCAGGAAAAGGAGAGAATTCGCCATCATATCCTATATAAGCACCGACTTTAAGTCGAGCAGGACCAAAACCAATGTGAAAGGCTGGTTCAAATTCTAGTAAATTATTACTTTGGCTTGTAGTGTCAGCATTTAAGGTACGTACATAGTCTTTTAAGGAAATGACCAATTGATGTTTATTAAACCATTTGTTCATTCCAATTTCTCCTCCAAAGCCCGTTTCTCTAGAATCAAATTTATCTTTTACCCAGTGAAAATCCAGCCCTGCATGATAGTTGAAATCATTGTCTGTTTTCTTTACATTACGAAAATCGAGTCCTCCATTTAGCCCTAGGAACTGTTGTGCTACGTCTTTTCTTGCCCGACTCGTATCTGATGCTTGGTAACCATAAAAATGATGTTGGTCTAATCGAAAACCTAAATCTGCTCCAAAGGCATAAGTCTCATCTAAATAATATTCGCCTCCAATACCTCCAGAGGTATTTCCAAAACGCATATTTTCTCTTTGCTTATTGGCATTGAGTGAATGATGTAAAACGTCTGCATTGAAACTAAATTTATCTGACTTCCCATTGTGAAATCGAACATCGGCAAAGGGACTACTTGGCCAACCATAACCAATTTTTGAATAAAATTGATGTACAGGTTCTTCTGGCGCTTTCCGCATTGCAATAGGTCGAATGACTGGCGCATCATATTCTAAGGTTAGGAGTCTAGGAGGAATATCATAAAATTGAAATTTCTTCTGACTCGTATCTACAGGAGGTAAGTTGGGACTTGTTGGTTTTTTATTGGCCTCTCTTACTGCTGCTTCAAATTGTTTTTCAATGTTGACTTCTTCAGAAGGCAAATCATTGCCAGGCTGTGCAATTGAATTCATAGCAAAGCCAAGGACGAGTATTAATATTAAGTGGTATCGTTTCATGGTTTTGTTATTCATTATTATTTTCAGAATCGTCAATAGGATCATCCATTTCTAAATCGGCGTCAGGGTCGGGTGTTTCTCTAAATTTAGGTTCCTCGCTCACGCTATTTAATTTTTCCAATTTGTCTTTTGCTTCTTGTAATAATTCAGGATCACCTGTATAGTTTTCAATAATACTTTCTAGAGAAGCGCGGGCATTGAAAAAATCTCCTTTTTCTACAAAAATATCAGCAAGTAAGATGACACTTTTTGCTAACCAATAATCATAACCTTGAATTTGAGTATTGGTATTTAGGCAAAGTTCTTGGGCTACATCTAGATCGCGTTCTAGATAATAGATATAAGCGATTTGATACCGAGCTTCTGCTGCTCGTTCATCTTCAGTAAGTACAATAACTTGTCGAAAGGCGTCTCTTGCTTTGTCATATTCTTTGTTTGCTAAAGCAATTTGACCAAGGTAATATTGAGCCGCTCCTTTTTCTGCTTTATTACTTTTAGAACTATTCGTTACTACATCTGCCAGCGCAAAAACGGCTTCGGAATTTCCACTTCGGTAAGCACTTCGTAAGGCACCAATTTGAGCTTTATACTTGTCATCATCCGTCGTGGCTAACTCACTAAATTTCATATAATACGTATAGGCAGCGGCAAAGTCTTCTTTTATATTATAGGCTATTAAAGAAGATTTTTTAGCGGCTGCTTCTCCATAAGCATTGGGAAGTCGTTGGAGCACTACATCATAATCTTTAAGTGCTTCGTCATAGGCTTTAATTGCCAAATAACTTTCTGCTCTTCTAAAATAAGCGCTTAAGGAATTGCTATTGTTTGGAAAGCGTTTTAGATAGCTTGTATATGATTGTGCTGCTTTCATATAGTCGCCATTTCCATATTGAGTTTCTGCGGCTTTGAACATGATTGAATCTCTTGCAATAGTAGAAACGTCATAACCTGGAATACTTTCTAAGAACGCAAAATAGCCTTCTGTGTCATCCATGTTGATATAGATTTCTTCAATTCCATTCAAGGCATCTTTACGGGTTTGTTCATCTGGATTATTGGCAAAAACACGTTTGAAATATTCCAATCCTTTTTCATTTTGATCTTGATTTACGTAGATCAAACCGAGTTTCAATAAAGCTTTATTGGTCAATGGGCTATTGGGATATTTTTCTAACATCGTTAAAAAGGTCTCCGAAGCATTGTCTAATTTTCCTAAGCGCAAATACGTATGGCCTAATTCAAAAATGGCATCATCACCATAAAATGAGTTTGGATAATTGGTATAAATTCTTTCCAATTCAAGAATCTTATCAATGCTTTGTTTTTGTAAACCTAAGATGATTGCTTTTTGATACATGGCATATTCAAAACCATCGTATTGGTTAGAGATGACTTCATTATAATAGCGTTTTGCCTTTTCATAATTATTGGCCTTAAGATAACAATCGGCGGTTCTTAAGGTCGCATCAGGTAACACTTGACTTTTGACGTAGTCATTTTTTATTCGACCAAAATTACTACGAATTCCTTCAGTGGCATCTTCAAAGTATTTTCTTGCGGCATTATAATTTCCTTTCTTCCAATAATTATAGGCGATAGAATAATTAGAGGTATGAACAGAAGATTCATCGGGTAAATTATATTGGGTATTGGCGATACTTTGGAAGCGGCCATAATATTCAATGGAAGGATCGTATTGTTTATTATTATAAGCAATTTCACCAAGCCAATAATAGGCAAGTCCTTTGGTTCTTAAATCATAAGAACGTTTTGCTGCTTTTTGAAATAAGCCTTCCGCTTCTATTTGATTTCCTTCTTTGTACAATTGTACGCCACGATAATAAGCTACTTTTTGATAAGCTTCCTCTATTTTTTCATTTCGATTGGGTAGGCTTTCAATGATTTCTAATGATCGTGCATAATCAGAAGTACTCAATAAAATATTACCTAATAAAGTTTGTGCATCCGCATAATATCGAGTGCCTGGTTTAATACTGAGTATCGTGTTAATGGCTTCCCGATCATAGCCTAATTCGTAGGATAGTTTTGCATAATTAAACACACAATCTTGTTGGATGTCGGCATCATATTCCATTTTGCTAGCAGCAAGAAAAGCACTTCTAGCGGTATTCTTTTGGCCTGTTTGTAGATAACTATCAGCTAAGTTATATAATGCGTTTTGTGCCATTGGACTATCTTCTTCTCGAAGTTCTTCAAAGTGTTTAATGGCTTCGGCATAGTTTCCTGTTTTGTAATAGGTATAAGCCAATTGATATACTTCTTTTTGGCTGAGTTTTCCTGCACCAGTATTATCTACATAGGTTTTGAGATAGGGAAGGGCTTTGTCATAATTTCCCATTTCAAAATGAGATTGGCCAACGAGTTGATTGATTTCAGTTTGGTATTTGATTCGATTGTCGTTGGCGATAGGTTCGGCATAGGCGATCAATTCATCATATCGTTTTTCAGCGAAATAAATTTGGCAGATATAATAAGGAACGACCTTGCTGTATTTTTTTGATTTATTGACTTTTTGAAAACTTTTTAAGGCTTCGTCGTAGTCATCTTCAAAAAAGGCACAAACCCCATAGTAATAATTCGAAGGGTAGTAATATTGATTTTCTATTTCTTTTATTTGTCTGAAAAGGCCACGAGATTTAGCGAATTTTTTTCGTACAAAATTTGCGTAAGCTTGCTTAAATCTAAGATCGTTGATTTGGTCATTACTTAAGTTTAAGGTTTCTACACCATCATAATATTCCAATGCTTTTTCAAAATCTTGTGCATTATAATAGTAGTTTCCCAATTCGTATTTAGCTAAATTAGAAATGACACTTGGTTCGTAAGTTCGTATAAAATCAAGCGCTAATTTTTCACCATCAGGATGATCCAATCGGATAGCAGAAAAGGCATGATGCATTTGCGCACGTTCTTTTAAAATGTGTGCACTACTTCCTTTAGGAGCTTCCCTATTTTCTTCCATGACCCGTTCAAATTCGGGCATTGCCAAACCAAAAAGACCTTCTTCATAGAAGTTCATTCCTTGTTTGTATGCGGCATTCACATCGGTGTAAATTGCTGTTTTTTGGCCTTGTATCGTAGAGGAGAGCAAGGCACAAATAATAAACAGATAAACAGATTTGATATTCATAAATTAATGTTTCTTGTTAAAACAACTTCGCCATATCCACTGCACAAATAATGCTTAGTTTATTCAATTAATTTCCCTAAATATAAGGAAAAAGCAGATGATTTAGTATTTGTGAGTTAATCTCATGAATTACTTAAATATAAACAGGTATTAAATAGCATTAATAAAAGGGCGGTGAAGATACTAAAAACAATTAGAATGTATAGGATTCTATAATAATAGATTATTTATGAGAAATAAAAAAAAGGTGAAAAAAACCGTACTCTTTTAAACGATCTTTTTCACCTTAATATTGTAACGTTTTTAAATATTAAAAACTAAAGTTGAAACCTGCGGAAGGAAGAATCGGTAACTGATTTACTCTTTCGTATCGAATACGATCAAAGTAAAAAATGTTTTCTCTATTGTAGATATTGGTTACACTTGCATACAATTCTAACTTCAAGTATTTTGTAAATTCAAAGATTCGTTTGAAAGAAAAATCTAAACGGTGGTAATAAGGTAATCGACCGCCATTTCGTTCATCTGAATAAACCACACCTAGATCACCGTTTCCATTAACGTAGTCAGTAGAAATACCATCTTCAAAGGTGAAGTTTTCAAAGAAACCTTGAGTTAGGGTGAAAGGGAATCCAGAACCTAAGTTCCATCGTAAACTCGTTTGCCATTGGCCTGATTTTCCAAAATTATAATTTCCTAAAAGATTGACGTTATGTCGACGATCAAAGTGGGTAGGGTAAGTTTGGATTCCATCATTACGTTTTACAAAACCAAAAGAATAGGCTGCCCAAAGGAAGTATCGTTTGGTATCATAATTTAGAAGGAAATCTAAACCATAAGCATTTCCGGTTTCTGTTGCAAAATCAGGATCACTAATATCCAATTTGTTTCGGTTGATGTTGATCAACTGTGGGAAATACTTATAGTAAGGCTCGACATTAAATGATAAGTTTTTGGCTAAATCAATTTCAAAACCACCAATGGCATGGTAAGCGCGTTGTAAACGATTTTTTGCTCTTGTAGAACTATTGGGTTCATTAATCGCATCAGGTGCAGAAAGAAAACCTACAAAAAGATTAACTACATCTTGCTCGTTTACGGCAGCAATTAAGTTTTGGGAGAAAATTCCTCCAGCAAACTTAAAGCGTAAATAATCGGTGATGTTTAGCTTCATCCCCAATCGAGGTTCGATAGAGAAATCATTAAGTGAGGCATAATAGTGTACACGTAAACTAGGCTCTAAAACCATACGATCACCAAAGTTGAATTTAGATTTGAAGTAACCTGAAAGTTCTGTGGTATTTTCGATTTGTTCGATATTTAAATCAATAGCATTTCTAAATTGAAATTCAGTTCTAAAACCATTGAAATCAAAGCCGTATTTAAATTCGGTATTTTCTCCGTAGAAGGTAAAATCAAGTCCTGCTTCAAAACCACTGATGGTACTTTGTCGAGGTGCCTCATCGGCTTCTTGAAGGCCTACATTATAATTAGAGAAGGCAAAATTTCCACCAAAAATCATTTTAGAGTTGGTTGGAATTAATACAAATTTAGATCCTCCACCTGCATTATTCCATTTCAAATCTGCTACCTCATTGAATTTTACTTTATCTAAATAATTAAATCCGAAAAGGCTGATCTTAGAACCATTTTTACTACTTAAAGCCACTTTACCATAAATGTCGGTATAGTTATAAGGTAGGCCAGTAGAATCTATATAGTTGTAGAGTGCTTTAGATGTTTGATCTAAATAAGAGTGTTTCCCACTCACAATAAAAGAAGCACTTGTACCTGTTTCTTCATTCAATTTCGCTATGGGTCCTTCTAACATTAATTTTGCTTGAAAAGGGTTGGCACCAAGTACACCTGATAATCGTTTCTTGTTTCCATCTCTTGTCGTTACATCAATCACTGAAGAAATTCTTCCTCCATATTCTGCATTGAATCCTCCAGTTAATACATCTACGTTTCGTAAGATTTCAGTATCAAAAACAGAGAAGAAACCGATAGAGTGAAAAGGATTATAAATGGTCATCCCATCTAATAAGATTTTATTTTGGATGGGTGAACCTCCACGAATGTATAATTGTCCACCTTGGTCTCCCGTAAAGACGACCCCAGGAAGAATTTGTAGGTATTGTGCTAAATCAGCTTCGCCACCAGCTCCAGGTAAGGACTTAATGTCTTTTGGAGTTACGGTAACTACTGAAACCCGAACATCTTTGGTTTTTTCATCTCTTTTAGCACTTACATCCACAATACCAAGATCGGTGGCTGCTTCTACAAGATATAGATTTTGAGAAATGATTTTTCCAGGTTCTACGATGATTTCTACGCCTGCGCTATCGTACCCTATGTAAGAACAAGTTAGGACATATTTACCCGCAGGAATATTAGAAATCGAGTAAAATCCATTGATGTCGGTGGTTCCTCCCATTTCAGTTCCGTCGATATAGACATTAGAAAAAAGGATCGCTTCTCCATTATCTTTATCATAAATATATCCCCTTACGGTTCCTCCATCTTGTGCAAACAATGCAAAACTTCCTATCAAGGTTAGGAAAAGTAAGCTGATCAATTTCTTCAAATACATACTATGTGCTTTTATCTAATTAAAATTCTAATTGTTCTATTCCTGCTCCTTCACGAATGATTTCGATCCCGTCTTGTGTACAATCAAGTACGGTAGAGGGAGTTAATTTTCCTATTCCTCCATCAATGATTAAATCTACTTGTTTACCATATACATCATGGATTTCTGTAGGATCTGTCCAATATTCAATTAAATCATCTTCCATTTTTAAAGAAGAAGATAAAATCGGTCGGCCTAAATGTTCAACAATTGATTGGGCAATTGGATGGTTTGGAATTCGTATTCCCACCGTCTTTTTATTTTGTTTTAAAATCTTTGGGACTTTATTCGTTGCCTTTAAAATGAAGGTAAATGGTCCGGGTAATAGCCGTTTTATCAACTTAAAGGTTTGGCTATCAAATTGAGCTGCGTATTCTGAAAGATGGCTAAGATCATTACAAATAAAGGATAAATTCGCCTTTTTAGGTTGAATTCCTTTTAATTGGCAAATCCGTTCTACTGCTTTTTGGTTGGAAATATCACAACCTAAACCATATAAGGTATCTGTAGGATAAATGATGACGCCCCCTTTTTTAAGGCAGTCTACCACTTGGTTTATTTTGCGAGTTTCAGGATTATCTGGATTAATAGTTAAAAGCATCTTTCAGGTTTAATGGCACAAAATACAAAAAGGGGATAGAAGTATTCAACCCTATCCCAAATTTTAACTAAAAACAACAAATAAATGACAGTCTTTTGCCCCTATGTTCATGATTTTATAGGTGTTCGCAGAAGAAAACCCATTTCAACGTTTCCATTTAGTCTAAATCCAAATCATCCAACATGTTCGCCAACATATCACTAAAAGAAATTCGAGCGTCTAGCATTTCTTTTGTAATGACATTGAAAGAAGATAAACCAAAGAGGAGGAGTTCGCCAAAGACTTCTTTTTCTTCTTTAGGGACTTTTATGGCAGCCACCATCTTTTTTATTCCAGCTACCTCATTCATTTGATTATTGTATTCTTTGTTTGGCGCGTTTAGTAGAAGTTCTAGTTCTTTTCCTGCCGAAAACCAAGCGCGAATGACCCCATATGGATCGCGTTCTTCTCCTTTTTTCAAACGATCGGGATTAGGAAAATAGGATAGAAATTCTTTTTTGATGGCTTGATCTAAAAGGTGCAGCGCCACGTTGTAGGCGCCTTCTTGTTCTCCTTCATAAACTAATTCTACTTTTCCTGTAATCGCAGGAATTACTCCCCAAAAGTCGCTAATGCGAATGGTGGTATTTTTTTCTTTATTTTGAAGCATTCGACGTTCTGCGGTGCTATATAAGTTTTCATAACCTGAAATGCTCAATCGTGCAGAGACGCCACTTTTTTCATCAATAAATTCACTTTCACGAGCTTCGAATGCAATACGTTCGAGAATGTTGTGTACTACTTCAGGCATTAAGATGGCTTGATTTTGAGTCTCGTCAATAGCTGCTTCTTGTACCGTAATTCCTTTGGCGATATCAATAGAAGTAGGGTAGTGTGTTAAGATTTGACTTTCAATTCTATCTTTTAATGGAGTAATGATACTTCCTCGATTGGTATAATCTTCTGGGTTTGCTGTAAAGACAAATTGAAGATCTAAGTTTAATCGAAGCTTAAACCCTCTAATTTGAATATCTCCTTCTTGTAAAATATTGAAAAGAGCCACTTGAATTCTTGCTTGTAAATCAGGCAATTCATTGATCACAAAAATACAACGGTGTGCTCTAGGGATTAAACCAAAATGAATCACTCGTTCGTCGCCATAATTTAATTTTAAAGTAGCGGCTTTAATAGGGTCTACATCACCAATTAAATCAGCTACACTCACGTCAGGTGTGGCTAGTTTTTCTACATATCGTTGATTTCGATGTAACCAAGTAATGGGGGTGTCATCTCCTTTTTCTTCAATCAATTGTTTGGCAAAGGAAGAGAGTGGTTGGAGCGGATCATCATTTAAATCACTACCCACAACTACAGGAATAAATTCGTCTAAAAGATCAATCATTAGTCGGGCCATTCTCGTTTTAGCTTGGCCTCTTAATCCGAGTAATAATACATTGTGTTTAGAAAGAATTGCTCGTTCTAAATCAGGAATAACCGTATCGTCAAATCCTTGAATCCCTTTAAAAACAGTTTCGTCAGATTGAATTTTTTGTATTAAATTTTGACGAAGTTCTTCTTTAATACTTCTTGGGGTGTAACCTGATTTTTTTAATTCACCTAGTGTTTTGATATGTAGCATGTAAGCAGTTGATTTTTTCTAAAAAAAATAATTGTTCAATTCATTTTAAAACGTCCTCTATGTAACACAAGTAATGAATAAAAGTTGAGCCCTTTACTTTTTTTGGAAATTTTTGATCAACATTTCCAATAGTTCTTTTCGATCTTTTTCATTTTCTAAAAAGAGCTGAACCTCGCCGTATCCTTCCTTTAGATTTTTATCAAATGTCAGGTGAAAAACGATAAAGTCAAATTGTTGATTGCGTTGCAGTTGATAATTGATGACAATGGCAAACGGGAATTCTTTTTGCTGTTTAAATTGCTGTGTAAATTTCGTTTGTCCTAATAATTCTGAAGTATTGTTGTCTTCATAAATTTGATTAAAAAAGATTCCTTTAAAATTGAAATAATTCGCAGTTTCTTTAATCGTTTTTTGAAAGGAAGTCGGATTGAAGTTTTTCGTTTTAAATGATTGACTAATCAAATAGGGTTGATCTTTTATAGCAACTTCATTGGTTTCTTCGTATAAGTTGACTTCTGGATAATCACTTGATTCATCTAGGGCATTGTTTACTGCGTTTTTATTATTAGGAATTAAATAGGTCGAAATACATTCCGTCAACTCTTTGAATTTTTCTTCTGTACTATTGGCCGTGATGAAAATATTTCCATCTTTTTTAAAACTAATTTCCAAATTGAAATAAAGTTCTTTATCACTAATTTTTCCAATAGTTACGTATTTTAAATCTCGTTTTTTGAATTCTTTTTTAAACTTAGATAATTCATTAATATCAAATACTGCCTCGTAATCTTTTTGATCACCTAAAGAGAGTAAAAGTTTAGTGTCTAATAAATAAAGGGTATTAATTTCCTCTACGAAACGGAGGAGATGGCTAAGTTTTGGAACCTGTGCAAGTTCATAGTTTTTATATAAATTCCTAATGGTATCTGTTTGATTAGAAGGTTTTTTTGCTTTGTTTTTGGCTCCTCTAAGTTTTCTTCTTTTGGTCTTTGAATTCAATGGAAAGTCCGCCAGTATAAGATCTATTTCTTTTTGAAAGTTTAAGGTTAATTGTTTTCTTTCATTTAAATTTAAACCTAGACATTCAATCAATACGATGATATGTTTATTAAATAAATTTAGACCTAAATGAAGAACGTTCTTACCTCTTTTTTTATAAACCATCTTGAGCGTCTGTAAACCTTGACGTTCCATAATGGCTTGAAGTTGTGCGAGTTGTTTGTAATGGAAGTAATACGGCATCTTATCTTCTGTTAACAACTCAAAATAGAGGTTTTGTTTTTTTACAGGAGCAAAAGTAATAAAAGCGGCTATAAAATCAATTAGATTTTTGGCAGGTGTTTGGCGGCTAAATCTCGAATTTAAACTCAGTTGATTAGGTTGATCTTTTGGGCAATCAAAGAAGTCGGTTTTGTCAAAGTGAGTGTAATATTTACTTTGTTCAATTTCAAAAAATATATTTTCTAAAAGGAAAAGTCCCATCTCCTGACTTTTTTCATTGCTTCGTGTGTTGACCAAAAAATCTAGGGTATAGAATTTAGGGTTTTTTTCAGAAGGAATAAAATTAAATTGAGCAGAAGTATTTTGAATCATCGACTTATAAGCAATCTCCTTGATAAGGAATTGATGTTTTCTAAAACCATTAGTTTTTAGATGATGGATTAGTAAATCCATATCTTCTATATGAAGATGACGGATTATTGGGAAGTGTAAAACTTCAATGTTTTTTTTATCTTTTTTGAAAAAGGTGTCTAATGAAAAATCGATGGTTTTTATAATTCTATCCCAAGACAAAGGGGGAATTTGTACTTCAAATTCTCCACTGAAAAAATAATTGTGGTAATCTTTTTTTTGACTGGAAGATATAATAATTTGTTTGCCAAGTGCTGGAATATTAAAAACTTTCTCTAGTTGTTTTTTTGCTGTAATTCGCTTTTGTTTTCGAAGAGCAAATTGTTTTTCTCTAATCTCTTTTTGTTTGCGCGAAATTACTTCGGAGATAAAATCGCCCACCTTCATATTATGCTCTTGGGAATCAGAAACTATGGTAAAACTGGCATCAAAACCTCTATGATCATCATCTAGGTATAGAACCACAGAAAAAGGTATTCGACTATTTTTTTTCATCTCGTGAATGGTCAAGCTATTCACTTGAATGTTCGGGTTGATGATACTCGTCTTTAAGGTGTCTAAACTTCTGTTTTTATAAAAATTTAGGGAGGTGCAAGTAAAGTCTAATTCAAATAAATTGGGTGTAAAAAACTCCTCAATAATTTCTTCAAGGAGGCTCATGAGTATTTTGGTATTGAAGTACTCATTGAAAAAGAAAGAATCGTCTAGGTGAAGTATTTGTCGTGGCATGACAGCGAAGTTAAAAACCTATTTTAATTCTAAAAAAATTATCGCCTTCTTTTACCTTTATTTTGTTTGTAATCTCTAAAAATGAACTCTCCCAAGCCTTGTAAGCTACTATAAAAAGCTTTTCCATTATTTGCTTGGGTAAATTGTTCTACAAAACGAACGAGATAAGGATCTCTAGCAATCATGAATGTAGTGACGGGAATATCTAATTTACGACATTGGGTAGCTAGATTTAAGGTTCTATTGATGATCTTTTTGTCTAGACCAAAACTATTTTTATAATAATTTTTTCCCTTTTTGATACAAGTGGGTTTACCATCTGTAATCATAAATATTTGCTTGTTGTTGTTTTTTCGCTTGCGCAAAATATCCATAGCCAATTGTAAACCTGCTACGGTATTGGTATGGTATGGGCCCACCTGTAAATAAGGAAGGTCTTTAATTTTTATTTGCCAAGCATCATTACCAAAAACGATAATGTCTAAGGTATCTTTTGGATAACGCGTTTGAATTAATTCTGCCAAAGCCATAGCTACTCTTTTTGCAGGGGTAATTCGATCTTCTCCATATAAAATCATAGAGTGGGAGATGTCGATCATGAGTACTGTGCTCATTTGACTTTGGTAGTAAGAATCATGAACTTCTAAATCATCAGAGGTCAGTTTAAAATGGTCAATGCCATGATTGATGTATGCATTCTTTAAAGAATCGGAGACCGCTATTTTATCTAGATGATCACCAAATTGATAAGGGCGTGTTTCAGGTGTTTGTTCGTCCCCAAGCCCATTAAATTGCGTAGAATGATTGCCCCGTTTTGATTTTTTTAATTTACCAAACACATCATCTAAAGCTTTTTGCCTTAAGGCAATTTCCATTTTTTTTGTAGGAGAATAACCCGGATTTATTGGATCAGGAGAACTGATAAATCCCTTGTCTATTAAGTCTTGAATAAAATCTGCAATCCCATAATCTGAAGTAGTAAGATTATATTCCTTGTCCAATTCCGTAAGCCACGACAAGGCTTCTGTCACGTCACCAGAAGTATAAACCAAAAGGTCTTTAAAAATTTTAAGTAATTGCTCAAAGGTATTTTGATCTCCATTTATTGAGCGATAAGGACTGAACCTCCAACCTATCATATTCTTTATTCTTTATAACGTACAACAAGCAGTGAGCGATTGATAATCGGGTTTATCAGAAGCTTGTTTATGGATATAGCTGTCTGCAATTTCTCCTTTATGAATCATAAAAACACCAGGCATTTGAAAACCATCTCCAATATACGATCCAATCCCATGACCTTTTATTACACCCGCTTCTAAACCTCGCATCCAAACCTTTAGTCCCATGAGTTGATTTAAACTCCCTTTGACTAATCCAAATTCTTGATAATAGACACATTCGGGATCAGAAATATGTACTGCATTTTCAATTTTATAACGTTTGAAATATCGATTGGCAGTGTTTTGCTCAGCCATATGAACAAAAATAATTTGTACCCCATTTCGTTCAAAATCTTTTTGCTTTTTTGAAATTTCATCTAAAGCTTCTCGACAGAATGTGCAACCAAAATGTCTAAGAAAGATAAGTAACACGGGTTGGTTTTGAGAATAGTCGTATAAACTTTTCTTTTTATTACTCATCATTTGTTGAAATGTCGTCTGATTCATGGCAAGAAGATTTTAAACATTGGTTTAATTTAAACCTTTTATTAGGAAACATGAGAAGATAACATAAAAAACGGAAATTTGTTCATAAAAAAACCGTCTACAAGCATTGCAGACGGTTTTAAATCATTTTTTATAATGAAGTTATCTTAGGAATTCATACCTTCAAAAACTTCCATTACTTGTCGAACATGCTCGGCAGAATCATTTAATAAAGCCATTTCATCTTCGTTTAATTTTAGTTCAAGGACTTCTACGATACCTTCACGTCCTAATTTTACAGGAACACCAATGAACATATCCTTTAATCCATACTCTCCATTAACTTGTGCACAACAAGGGAAAATTCGGTTTTCATCGCGCATAATAGTCATTGCCATTTGAGCCGCAGCCGCACCTGGCGCATACCAAGCAGAAGTACCCATAAGGCCTACAAGTTCTCCTCCACCTTTTTTAGTTCGCTGAACAATAGCGTCTAATTTGTCTTTTTCAATCAATTCAGTGATTGGAATTCCAGAAACAGTGGTGTATCGAGGTAGGGGTACCATGGTATCTCCGTGTCCTCCCATAAGAACCGCTTGAAAATCTTTTGGAGAAATGTTTAATTCCATTGAAAGGAATGCACGGTATCGAGCGGTATCTAAGATACCTGCCATACCAAATACACGAGAAGAAGGAAGACCAGAAGCTTTGTGTGCTGCGTAGGTCATTACATCCAAAGGATTAGAAACCACGATAATGATCGGGTTTTTTGAATGTTCCATAATTGAGCGAGTAACCGAAGTTACGATTTTTGCATTGGTAGCGATTAAATCATCTCTACTCATTCCTGGTTTTCTAGGAATTCCTGCAGTGATAACTACGATATCAGAATTTGCGGTATCTGCATAGTTGTCAGTACCAGTCAAACGGGTGCTATAGTAATCAATTGGAGCTTGTTGCATTGAATCTAATGCTTTTCCTTTTGCGAAATCACCCTTGATGTCTAAAAGAACAACTTCTTTTACTGCATCCGCATGGGCGAGCACATTGGCACAGGTAGCTCCTACATTTCCTGCACCTACTACAGTTACTTTACTCATATTTTGAAGTATTTTAGTTTGAAAATTGAGCGACAAAGGTAAGAAAAAAAGAAATCTAATGTCAAAACATGACAAACAAAATACGGAATTACTAATGGGACTTTTTATAAAATTCTTATTTTTGGAAGAAATTACCCATTCAAAACCCAGTTTATGTTAAAAAAAATATACGTTATTAATTTATTTATGATTTTGTCTTTTTGCATCTTCGCGCAAGAAACAATAGTAAATGATGGGTATTGTGGAACTGTTTTCGATGAAGCAACCACACAAAAATTAAGATCTTACCAAAAGGAAATAAGAAAGTCTGGTTTTCGAAGTCCAGAAGACGTATATTTTATTCCAATCATTTTTCATATGATCAATGAAGATAATGGAGGAGGAGCTCCTTCTATCGATTTTGCATTTGCTAGATTTTGTGAATTAAACGAACAATTTGCACCGTCCAATATTCAATTTTATTTGCCTTCTTTAGCTAATGGGTTTGATTATTCTATAAATAACACGGCCTTTTCAAATGGAGGAACAGGTCAGGCGATTACCATGCCTAACACGCACAACGATCCGAGCGCCGTTAATGCTTATATTGTAAATGAAGCCAATTATCAAGGAACACCCGATGGCATTGTTTGTGGATATTATTCGCCAGGGGTAGATATGGT
>JAHDCJ010000050.1:34539-37017 GCA_020629935.1 Saprospiraceae bacterium
AAGGAACACCCGATGGCATTGTTTGTGGATATTATTCGCCAGGGGTAGATATGGTGGTAGTGGGACAAGGATGTTGGCTACCAGAAGGTACCACTATGATGCATGAACTTGGACACTTCTTTACGATGCCACATACCTTTGGCAATGCGTCGAGTTATGAATGTGGAGAAAATGGCTTATTTAATTGGGAACGTGCCGATGGTTCGAATTGTGCTACTTCTGGTGACGGTTTTTGTGATACTGGCGCTGATTATCTTTCTGGTCGATGGACATGTAATTCGAATGGCTTATCTAATTGTTTGCATAAGGATTTTGATGGAGAGATTTTTTCCCCTGAAGGTTGGAATCCGATGTCTTATGCTAATGATGATTGTGTAACGGTATTTAGTGACGAACAAACCGCAGCGATGAAAATGGATATGGATAGTAGAGGACTTACCAATTTGACGGTTTCTTTTGATCCTATCATAGAAGAAGTTAATAAAACTGCTCCATTAGCTGGAGAAACCACCCCATTTGATCTGGTTTATTTTGCTTGGGATGCAGTGCCCAATGCTACGGGATATATATTCGAAGTTAATCGAACACCGATTTTTGTGCCTACTTTCAGAGTAGAAAATGAATTATTGTTGACTAATGATTTTACGAGCTATTCTCTTACTCCAAATACAACTTATTATTGGCGTGTACGACCTCTTAATGAAGCTTATACTTGTGCGGATTGGTCAGATTCTGGAACGTTTACTACAGGTGATTTTGCATTAAGTAATGAAAATATACTTGAAGAATTAGATGCTATTATTTTGAATAATAATCCAAATAAGATCGGTGAAACCATTAATTTTGATTTAACAGTCAACCAATCTACCGATTTACTTGTTCGGTTAATAAGTAGCGATGGGAAAACGGTTTATGAACAAAATGAAAAGGTAAACTTAGGGAATCAAAATATACAAATTGCCACCGATTATTTGGCACCAGGCTTATACTTTATAAGTTTGACCTCAGGCAAAGGGCAACATCAAGAAAAAATTATTCTATTTTAAATATCGTTATTAAACCCAATTTTATACAATGAAGAATATTCTATTTACATTAATTCTATTCGTTTTTTCATATACTATATATGGACAAGCAGCCAATGAAGCACAACGTATTTATGAAGCTAATGCTGGGGATTATTGTGGAACTCATTTTGATGAGACCATGGAAGCTCGACTTGATCGTAATTTACGAATTATGAGAAAAGAGGGATTTACTAGAAACACAAGTACTTGGACATATGTACCAATTACATTGTGGTTAGTTGGTAATGATAATGGATCGAATAAATATAGTAAAACAGAGGCATTAACTCGATTATGTGAATTAAATGAAATGTACCATTCGTTAAATGTACATTTTTATTTATCTGAAGATGGGATTCGAGATGACCTTAACAACACCGCTTGGAATACTGGAGGAAGTGGTCAAAATGGAGTGATGTCTTGGTTGAATCGTACACCCAATGCGGTGAATGCTTATATTGTACAAACCGCCGTTTCAGGAACAACCGTAGTTTGTGGTTATTATACGCCTGCGCAAGATGTGGTAATTGTTGCATCGGGTTGTTTTGGTTTTAATTCTACCACATTACAACATGAAGCAGGGCACTTTTTCTCTTTACCCCATACATTTAGCGGATGGGAAGGACAAAACTATAGTTGCGGAACACAAGTCGCTCCTATCAATGAACATGTAGATGGTACGTATTGTGAAACAGAGGGTGACCGTTTCTGTGATACTGGACCAGATTATCTTTCTGATCGTTGGACTTGTAATGGTAATGGCCAATCAAGTTGTCAGCATATTGATCCTGCAGGAGTTGCTTTTTTCCCTGAAGGGTGGAATGCGATGTCTTACTCCAATGATTTTTGTGTGACGGGTTTTTCTAATGAGCAATCTACGGCAATGCAAGTTGATTTAGATGAAAGAGGAAATTTAATTAATCCTACTTTTGATTATCAAGCGATAGGAACAAACCCTGTATTGTCAATTCCTGCGGAAGGAAGCACCAATGTACCATATGATTATGCATATCTCTATTGGTCTGCTCCTGCTAATGCCACGTCTTATGTATTAGAAATTAATAGAAATAGTAATTTTTCTAATTCTCAAGTGGTAGAAGAACTTTGTTTAAACACTAATGAATATTATACTTCATCCCTTGCGCCTAATACCACATATTATTGGAGAGTTAAACCTTATAATGTAGGTTATACTTGTTCTGCTTGGTCTGCAAGAGGTACCTTTACTACCAATAGTTTTGCTGTAGGAACTCAAGAAGTTGCTGGATTAAATGGTTTTGAAATAATGCCTAACCCTGTGGTTACCGGAAACGATATTATTTTAAATATTGAAATGAATGAAGCTAAAGAGGTGGATGCTAAATTATTTAGTATAGATGGCCGACTAATCACATCAAAAACACTTAACTTG
>JAHDCJ010000051.1:0-7661 GCA_020629935.1 Saprospiraceae bacterium
TTTTTTATGATAAAAACACTTTATAACGCTTTTCTAAAAGCAGGTGTCGTTTCTACAGATAGTAGAAACATTCCTAAAGGATGTTTATTTTTTGCCTTGAAAGGGGATCGATTTGATGGGAATCAATTTGCTGCTCAGGCTATTGCCGATGGAGCAAGCCTTGCTATTGTAAGTGACCCCAAAGTAGCAAAAGGAGAAGCGTTTGTTTTAGTGGAAGATACCTTAAAAACTTTACAAGCACTTGCGACTTATCATAGAGATCAGTTTGATATTCCCTTGTTGGGGATTACTGGAACCAATGGCAAAACAACCACCAAAGAATTAATTGCCACAGTTTTATCCACGCACTATAATACCTTCGCCACAAAAGGAAACTTTAATAATCATATTGGCGTTCCACTAAGCTTGCTCCAAATTACAAAGGAAACCGAAATCGCAGTAATCGAAATGGGAGCGAATCATCCAAAGGAAATTGAAGCTTTGTGTAAAATTGCTAAACCCACTTTAGGGATGATTACGAATGTAGGTAAGGCCCATCTTGAAGGCTTTGGTGGCTTTGAAGGCGTGAAGAAAACAAAAGCCGAAATGTATACCTATCTAAAAGAAAATAATGGCCTCGTTTTTCGGAATAAAAAAGAACCTTTTTTAAAAGAAATGTTAGGCGAATATGAGCGAGTACTTACTTATGATGAAAACTTGGGATCAGTCGGTAATCCGCTTTCTTTTCACTTAAAACAAAGTGTGCCTCATTTGATTTTTTCTGTAAAAAACAAAACAAAATCAATGTCGGTAGACTGTCCTTTATATGGAGAATACAATTTTGCTAACCTTTTAAGTGCAGGGGCTGTAGGCCATTACTTTAACGTGCCTTTAGAAAAAATGCTGGATGCATTCCGAACATTTATACCAAAAAATAATCGCTCTCAATTGCAAAAGGAAGGAACGAATATGTTTTATCTAGATGCCTATAATGCCAATCCAACGAGCATGAAAAATGCATTGAAAAGTTTTTATGAACTAAAAGAAAAACATAAAATTGTGATACTTGGAGATATGCTAGAGTTGGGGGAACAATCCACTCAAGAGCATGTACAAATTGTAGATTTAGTCCAATCCTATTCAAAGGGAGAATTTGGATTTGAAAAAGCATTTTTTGTAGGCAAAGCCTTTAAAAATATTTCAAACGATCCATTGGCATTTTTTGAAAACATAGACGATTTGAAAAAGCAATATCCACAAGATTCATTTCAAAATGCTCATGTATTATTAAAAGGATCTAGAGGAATCCGACTAGAACAGTTACTAGCAAAATAATATATCTACGTCAATAAATTTTTTGCTACACAAATCGTTGAATTGCATTAAATAAATGATCAGAAATTTCGCCGTGCGTAGCTAGTTGATAATCTCTGGGTGTACAAGGTAATAACCGATGTGCATTCATTTTTTTCTTCGTTGATAATGGAAGTTCTAACCACCATCGATTACTTTTTTTGCTTTTCCAAAAAGTTAAAGGAAATGAAATATCAGATAACTCGAC
This sequence comes from Saprospiraceae bacterium, assembly GCA_020629935.1. Lineage (GTDB taxonomy): Bacteria > Bacteroidota > Bacteroidia > Chitinophagales > Saprospiraceae > JAHDCJ01. The sequence continues at coordinate 1,541 of JAHDCJ010000051.1, forward strand.
AATATATTTTTGTGATTTAGAAGGATTGAGAGGGATGTCATTAAATCGATCCCCAAAGCCATTACAAAAATACCAAATGATTTGGGCGGCTAATTGAGAAGTACTTCCTTGCTCATCTTTTTCAAAATCATATCCATAAAGACCAAACGAGTTGAGCTTATCACTAATGCCACCGAAATAAGCGAGTTGACAGGCTTGTTCCCCAAAGCAACCACAAGGACTAGCTAGGCTTTGTCCAGGGGCATCAGATTTCTTGATAAGAGATAAATCCATACTCATCATGTTGGCATCCCGAATCAGCGATTCTGCCATTTCTAAATTGGAAGATAATTTTCCTAATCGAAGTAAATTTACATGTTTAGATTCTAAATGATGGATTACTTTTTTGTCGGTAAAATGACTCTGAAAACCAATTAAATTGAGATGAAAAAGATGAGCTCTTTGAGGATCTATCATCTGGTTTAAATAATAAAAATCTTTTCTTTTTTTATTCGTATCTAAAGTATAAGGAATACGCTCATTAAGAACCACTGCATTAATCAACTCCCTTCGGTGTTTGTAGGCATTGTATTGGGCAGTAGTAAATGCTTGATGCTTGCCAATAATAATAGGTAGCAAATTGCTAGACATGCATTCTTTAAGTACAGGAATTAAGAATTCTGGATGTACTTTGCGCAAATTGCCTAAGTCAACGATTCTACAAGTAGCATGCGGACTAGTCAAGGCATAAAGAGAGCGTCTAATATGATTAGCACCAATTTCATCTAAACCAATGATTACAATTTGAGCCCTTTTAAGACTAGGTACTTTTTTCCCTTTGAATATTTTAATAGACCGACCAAAATGATGCGGAGATAAATTATCAAAGGAAATAAAATTATTCGGATGTACCGGTTTTAACCAATTTTCAAGCATAGAAATAAAATTAAAAGACAAAGCTAATTAAAATGAATAGATTGAGTTCATAAACCACCAATGTTTTTCATACCTTTGCCGAGAATTTTTAACAAATTAGATTGATCCTTTAGTCGCAATCTTAGTAAAGCCAAAGCAAATGGAAGCATTATTGAAAAAATATAAAAACAAACAACCACACATTGTATTTGAATGGTGTGATTCAGAAACCGATGCAAAAGGTTGGATCGTTATTAATTCATTGAGAGGAGGAGCCGCAGGAGGTGGAACTCGAATGCGGAAAGGTCTAAATAAAGAAGAAGTGATTTCTTTGGCCAAAGTAATGGAAGTGAAGTTTTCAGTTTGTGGGCCAGATATTGGAGGGGCAAAGTCAGGAATAAATTTTGATCCTAGAGATCCTAGGAGAGAAGAAGTATTGAAACGATGGTATCAAGCGGTATATCCAATTCTTAAAAATTATTATGGTACAGGAGGCGATCTGGATGTGGATATTTCAAACGTAATTGAAATAACCGAAGACCTAGGTCTTTGGCATCCACAAGAAGGAATAGTCAATGGGCATTATAAACCAAGCAATGGAGAAAAAGTAAAAATACTTGGTGATTTGCGTTCAGGAGTTTCTAAAAAACTAGAACATCCTGATTTCGCTCCTGATTCTACTGTAAAGTATACCGTAGCGGATATGATTACTGGATATGGAGTAGGAGAAGCTGTTCGGCATTTCTATGATTTATATTATCAGGAAAATTTGGTGAACAAACGAGTTATTATTCAAGGATGGGGAAATGTGGCTTCGGCAGCTGGTTTATATTTATCTAGAGCTGGAGCTAAAATTGTAGGCATTATTGACCGAGCAGGAGGAATTTTGTCTACAGAGGGCTTATCACATAGCCAAGTGTTGGATTTATTCTCTAATAAAGATGGAAATAAATTGGCCACAGATTCCATGTGTAGTTTTGAGGAAGCGAATGATAAAATTTGGGACATGGAGGCAGATGTATTTATCCCAGGTGCCGCATCAAAATTAATCACAAGAGATCAAGTAGATCGAATGATAGCCGCTGGAGTAAAAGTAATCTCATGTGGTGCGAATGTGCCTTTTGTAGATGATGAAGTATTTTTTGGACCGACGGCTGATTATACAGACGAAAAAATTAGTTTAATTCCTGATTTTATAGCAAACTGTGGTATGGCCCGTGTATTTGCTTTTTTAATGAAACACGATACCGAATTATCGGATAAAGCCATCTTTGAAGATGTGTCAAATACAATAAAAAAAGCCTTAATGGCAGTAAGAAATAGAGAAGAGCATCCTACAAATATTTCTACCACGGCCTTAACTTTAGCCTTAGAAAAATTGTTGTAAGTTTTATGCAAATAGAAGGCACCTCCTATCATACCATTTGGTTTGATGACAACGTAAAAGAGATTAAAATAATTGACCAGCGGTGGTTGCCCCATCAATGGGAAATTATGGCTTTAACAAGTAGTGACGAATTGATAGAAGCCATTCGAGATATGGCTGTTCGAGGGGCACCATTAATTGGAGTAACCGCAGCTTTTGGTGTTTGGTTGATTTGTAAGGAGAGCGCCAATAAAAAATCCCCTAATCTTTATTTTGAAAAACAAATCCTTGCGTTAAGGGCAGCAAGGCCAACCGCAGTAAATTTGAATTGGGCAGTAAATCACCAATTGGAAATTATTCAACATGGTAGCAGTTGGGAAGAAAAGATGACGACAAGTTTGGCAGGAGCAAAATCCATTAAGCAAAAAGAAATAATTACTTGTGAGAAAATTGGCGATTGGGGCCTTGAGATTATTCAAAAAATGTATGAAAAAAAACAAGAACCGATTCAGATTTTAACCCATTGTAATGCAGGGTGGATGGCTTGTGTGGATTGGGGAACAGCTACTGCTCCAATTTATAAGGCAGCAAAAGCAGGAATCCCTGTACATGTATGGGTAGATGAAACTAGACCACGAAACCAAGGCGCTGCCATTACTGCTTGGGAATTAGGGAATGAAAATATTCCTTATACGATTATTGCAGATAATACTGGAGGTTATTTGATGCAAAAAGGAGAAGTAGATTTATGTATTGTAGGTAGTGATCGAACAGCAGTTAATGGAGATGTCGCCAATAAAATAGGTACTTACTTGAAAGCTTTGGCCGCAAAGGATAATCACGTGCCGTTTTATGTAGCACTTCCGTCTTCTACTATCGACTTTAATATGGAAAATGGAATGAATGAAATTCCAATAGAAGAAAGAGCAGCACAAGAAGTACTTTTCATAAAGGGAAAGCATGAAGATAAATTGCTAGAAGTACAATTGGCACCAGATGATGCGCATGCTAAAAATTACGCTTTTGATGTAACCCCCGCTCGTTTAGTAACCGCCTTAATCACCGAACGAGGAATTTGCAAACCATCGAAAGAAGATATATTATCTATGTATCCTGAAAACCGTTAAAATGATTGATGAAGGTTATATAAAGTATAAGATCAAATGGGATAAAAAACAAGTGATTCATTTTAAAGAGATTGAAGGATTAAATAAAGCCCGTAAAGTTATTTATTCTCAAAATTGGCTAGGTTATTGTGCAAAACAAAAGGTGGGCTATGGAAATATTAGTTGTAGAAGAGTTTTAGGCCAAAACCAATTTATTATTAGCGGGACCCAAACTGGGAATGTTAAAGAATTAAATGAAACAGAATATTCTTTGGTTTTAACTTGCAAAATAAATGAAAATGCCGTACATTGCGTGGGCTTGACTAAAGCCTCCTCAGAAGCACTAACCCATAGTATCATTTATCAGCATAAAGAAAAATGCAATGCAGTGATTCATATACATGAAAAGCAGCTTTGGGAATATTTATCTGATAGAGTCGAAACTACTCCCCCAAATATTTCATACGGAACCGTTGAAATGGCTAAGGCCATTGAATACATTCTGCAAAATAATGACACGGCTAGTGGAGTTATTGTAATGTTAGGGCATGAAGATGGAATTTTGGCTTATGGAGAGAATTTAGATCAAGTAATTTCTATTTTAGAAAAACATGAAAGTGAACGTATTCTAAAGAAGAAATGAAACAAAAAAACATATATTTTGTGTTTTATATAATAAATATTAATTATATAAATATAAAATGTTGATTTTTTTTTAGTTTTCGTTTGCTTCAAAAGAAAAAAAGTATACTTTTGTATTTGATTAAAATAGGTTGTGGTACTTTGCCATGTGTACTTTTAGGTATACGAACTGTATTTTTTATAATTTTATTAAAAGCAAACCCTATGACAAGGAGACTTAACTATTGGTGTGCACTAGCATTGACCCTGCTATTTAGTACACTTGCTTTTTCGCAACAAAAAGCACTAACCGACGACGACGTCGTAAAAGATGCTGATGGACAGCACAAAGAATGGAAACAAGGAACAACAAAGTATCCTTCTAAACCACGTGACATGTGGGAACTTGGATTACACGGAGGTATTCTTACTATCGCTGGTGATGTTAATCCTGAATTTGGATGGGCTGTTGGTCTACACTTAAGAAAATCTTTAGGTTATACTTTCGCTATTCGTTTGAATGGTATGTATGGCCAAGCTAGAGGATTAAACTTCCAACCTAGCCAAGTAGGTGCCTACAAAAACACTGTACTTCGTAATGTAGGAGGAACAGGTTATGGTCGATTTGATGGCCGTGGATCTGGATTACCTTATTACTACAACTTCAAAAACACTTATGTAGAAGCAGCTGTTCAAGGTATTCTTACTTTAAACAATCTTAAATTCCACAAAGAAAGAAACAAATGGGATTTATTCCTTATTGGAGGTATCGGAGCTAACTATTACCGATTATTCCATGATGCATTAAATGCAGAAGGAACTACGTATGCTGAAATGGCAACAATTAGAGATGGTCTTGATTTTGATACGAACGACGGACGTAAAGAATCTCGTAACCGATTACGTGCTTTACTTGATCGTGATTATGAAACTCGAGGAGAAAAATGGGGTAACCTATTTGATCTTGGAGGAGAAGACGAAGAAGTTGGACGTGTTAACCCAATCGCTAACTTAGGTGTTGGTCTTGGTTACCACATTAGCAAAAGATTCACTGTAACTCTTGAGCACCAAGCTACTTTCGCTGATGATGATTTAGTTGATGGTTACCGATGGGCTGAGCAAGGAGACTTCACTCGTGACGTTGATGTACCTCAGTACACACACCTTCGATTAAACTTCCACTTAGGAAGCTTCAAGAAAAGAGTTGAGCCATTATGGTGGTTGAACCCATTAGATGCACCTTATGAGCAAATCGCTCGAAACACTAAAAAAGAATCTGGTGACAAACTAGATGATGATGATGGTGATGGTGTACCTAACAAATTAGATAGAGAGCCTGATACTCCTGCTGATTGTCCAGTTGATACACGTGGTGTAACACTTGATAGCGATAGCGACGGAGTTCCAGATTGTCAAGATAAAGAGCCTTACTCTCCTCCAGGATACACTGTTGATGGAAATGGAGTTGCTCAAGTTCCTCCTGCACCTTCACTTACTGAGCCAGATATCTTAGCTATTGGTGAAAGAGAAGGATGGAACAAGCCAAGTGTAGTGCCAACTCCAGCTCCAGCTTCTGGATGTTTTGCTGATTGGTTCCTACCTATGATTCACTTTGATTTGGATAAATACTATCTTAAGCCAGAATTCTACCCACAACTTCACCACGTTGCTAACGTAATGTTACGATGTCCTGAAATTCAAGTAGTAGTATCTGGACACACAGATAATCGTTTACCAAACCAATACAACCAAGTACTTTCTTACAAACGTGCAATGAAAGCAGTTAATTACTTAACTTCTAACTATAACATTGATCGTTCACGTTTAATCGTTGTTTACGGTGGAGAAGAGAATCCAATCGTTCCTTCATTACCTGATAACCACGTAAGAACAAATCTTGAAAAAGAGCAAGCACACTACATGAACCGTCGTGTTGAATTCCGAGTATCAACTGGTGCTGAAGTTGATATGGGAGCTCCTGCTTATGATGGTGCTTTTGATTCTGTAGGAAAAGATACTCCTCGATCTTCTAGAGGAAGCAAAATCTATTCTGGTAACGGAAACTACTAGTAGAAATTCTTATAATAAGAAATATAAAAAAGAGCAGCTTTTTAGCTGCTCTTTTTTTTTGTGC
>JAHDCJ010000051.1:7761-18631 GCA_020629935.1 Saprospiraceae bacterium
GAATGGGAAGAATTTCGAGCTGTTTCTTTAGTTAATAAAGGATTTCCACCTATGATTTTACTTCGTAACCAATCCATTCGCCAAGCAATTTCCGCCAATAAAGTACTTGCAGCCCTCGTCGGTGCTTTTTTACCTAATGCCTTAGCAACTAAACTTAAAAAAGATTGATAGCTTAAATTTGCTCCGTTTATAATGAAACGTTCGGTATGAATTGAAGAATTCATTAGTTGTATAGCAATTTCTGCTACGTCTCTTACATCTACAAAACCACTCGCGCCCTTAGGATATAATGATAACCCATTATTTACTTTCTGGAAAAACTTATTGGAGCCCACATGCCAATACCCACTACCCATAATTACCGAAGGATTTAGTATTGCGGCTTGTAATCCTTCTTCAATCCCTCTCCAAACCTCACATTCTCCTTTAAATTTACTAATTGCATATTGGCTGTTTAAAGGACTATTTTGCCAAGAACTCTCTTCATTAATGTGGCTTTGTTCTTCCGTTCTTCCTAATGCTGCGATTGAACTAAAATGAATCAATTTTTCCACTTGATGGGCTAAACATAAATTTACAATATTAGCTGTTCCTTCTACATTGACTGCCAGCATTTGTTGTCGATCTTTGGGATTAAAGGAGATAAATGCCGCAGAATGATATACCTTTTTAACCCCATCAAAGGCTTTTGTTAAGGCCATAATATCTAGTAAATCCGCTTCTACCCATTCAATGTGGTCGAGGTGTTCTACCAAAGAAAGCGGACTATTCGCGCGTTTAATTGCTCGTATAGACTCTCCCGTTGCAGATAATTTTTTTAATAAATACGAACCTACTAAACCTGTGCCTCCTGTAACTAAAATCATAATTTCTATTTATTTAAATATATACATCCTCCTACATTATCTCTTTTTGCTCCTGTAACCGACTGAAAGCAGTTTGCTCTCTCTTCTACTCTAAAAATACCTAAAGCAGCCATTAGAATAGCTTCTTTGTAATTGATAATTTGATGGCTAGGAATATCCAAATGAACATGGATTAATTTGGACTTTAAAATTTCTATTAGAAATTGATTGAATGTACCGCCTCCACTTAATAAGATACGACTAGATAAAGACAAGGAATATTGCTTGATTATTTGATGGACTTCTCTTGAAATACAATCCGTAATATGCTCAATAGCCGTTCTTAAAAGATCAGAAATCGAATGATTATTGAAATCAAATAAAGGAAGTATTTTTCTACGAATCCAATTATTGTCTAATGACTTAGGAAAGGCTTGATGGAAAAAGTCCATGGTATTTAAGGCGTTTAAAATTTCTGGAATGATCTGACCAGACTTTGCAATCTCTCCATTATGATCATAAGGCAATTGAATCTGATTGGCTAAATAATTTAGTATTTGATTAGCTGCACAAATGTCGAAGGCCACTAATTCATGCGTTCCAGCATAAGTGATATTGGCAATGCCACCCAGATTTAAATAAAACTCATGCCCAGGAAATAAAAAACGATCTGCCAAAGGAGCTAATGGTGTCCCTAAACCACCAAGGGCGATGTCTTTAGTCCTAAAATCTGAAATTACCGTACAAGCGGTAGTGGCTGCTAAAGCAGCACCTTCTCCAATTTGAACAGTAAAACCTTCTGAAGGATTATGAAATATGGTATGACCATGGCTAGCAATGAAATCTGGAAACTGTTGTTTATCTTCTAATATGGGTTTTATAAGTGAACCCATATAATGCCCAAATTCAACATGTGTTTTGCAAAAATCAAAGGCATTGGCTTCAGGTAATTTTTTTAAACGATTTGTCCATAGTTCAGAATAGGGTAAAGTAGTTCCCCAAATTAAATCCCATTCAATTTGATTATTGGTAGTGTCCATTTTGCAATAGGCAAGATCTAGCCCATCTAAAGAACTACCCGACATCAATCCGAGCACATGGTATTTACCATTGGACATAAAATTTTATTTTTTTAACTCTATGGTATATTTGGCTACAGCTTGAATCTCTTCCGCAGAAAGCTGATTGCGATAGGGTAACATCGTATTTCTTCCATTAGTAATAACATGAATCCGCTCGTCAAGAGGAAGAGTAGAAGTAGTAAAATCAGAAGCTTTATTCAAATTTAAATCCCCATTCTTCCCATGACATTGAACACAGAATTTAAAATAAATCTGTTTGCCAGATACTGGAACATTATTTTTGGGCGATTCTGGAGAAGTACAACTCCAAAGGCAAAACCATAGTACGCAAATTGTGATAAAAAACTTCATAACTTAATCTTTCCTTAAAGCTAATATTAATTTAGTGGACTTTAAAAACGGAACTCTAATTATTTCTAATAAATAATAAAAAAACTATGGAAACTTTAAAACCTTTCTTGGTTTCCATTGTTTTTGTTTGTATCTTTGCAGTCCAATTAAAAAATACCTGTGGAACAAGATATCATCGACAAGTCTAGAGAATTATTTCTCCTTTATGGTTTTAAGAGTGTAACTATGAATGATATCGCTCGATCATTGGGGATGTCCAAAAAAACATTATACCAATGGTTTGATAAGAAGGAAGATTTAATTTCTAAAGTAGTAGCAGAGTTTATTGAGATTGAAAAGGAATTTGTAACGATCGTAGTCAAAAAATCAAAAGACGCGATTGAAGAAATGCATGATATCTCTCTTCATGTCAATCAAATGCTTAGAAAAGTAAATCCATCGGCTATCTATGATTTACAAAAGTACTACCGATCTACTTGGAATATGATCGAATCTTATCGAAGCGATTTTATCTTTAATTGCATAAAAAGTAATTTGAATAGAGGAATGGAAGAGGGAGTTTATCGGAAAGAAATTCGACCTGATATAATATCAAGATTATATATCAGTATGCAAGTCAGTATTTCCAATCCTTCGACGTTTCCTCAAGATCAGTTTACTCAATTAGATTTATATCAAGCAAGTATTAATTATCATATACATGGGGTTTTAACACGTAAAGGACTAGACCTTTTAGAAAAATACGAAGAAACTAAAAAAGACATATCATGAAACATGGCTTAATATTATTGTTTTTAATGAGTTGGTGCTATTCGAGTTTTGCGCAAAATTCGTTTACTTTAGAACAAGCAATGGAGTATGCCGAAAAGCATCATTTAAATAGAGTATTAGCAGAAAAAGATATTGAAGATGCCAAATTACAAATTAAAGAAACTTCGGCTGTTGGCTATCCTCAATTGAATGGAGAAATAACCTTTACGCATTATTTAAAACTTCAACCAACGACCTTTCCAGAAACGTTTTTAAATCCTGCAGGTGATCCAAGTAAAATAGTTAAGGGGCCCGCTTTTGGAACAAAAAATAATTTTTCAGGCTCCTTAAATCTTACCCAACTCATTTTTGATTATACCTATTTGATCGGTTTAGAAGCCGCAAGAAAATTGAAGGATCTTCGAAATGTGCAGTTGGAATATACAACACAAGAAATCCGAAAAAATGTTCGAGAAGCTTATATCGGAACCTACATTGTTCAAATAGGAGAGGAAACGATTCAGAAAAATGTAGAGAGTTTAGAGAAGATTTTGTTTGAAACGAAAGCATTATATAAGAGTGGCTTTGTCGAACAATTAGATATTGATCGCTTAGAACTTTCCTTAGCTAATTTAGCCATAGAGTCTCAAAAACTAAAAGAACAAACTAAGATATTGATGAATGTCTTGAAATTTCAAATGGGTTATCCAATGGGCATGGAATTGGAAATCGCTGATGATCTTAAAGAACTCGAACAAGAAGCATTACAAGCTGGAGTTTCTGCTGATCCCATTGATCTTTCTAAACGAAAAGAATTTCAAATCTTTGACTCTCGACTTGAAATTAATAGTATTAATATCCGTCGATTAAAAGCAGAGCAATATCCAAGTCTTGCGGGTTATGGAAGCTATAATTTAGCTTTAGTAGGAAATAAATTGATTAATAGTGGACAAGCTTTTTGGCTGCCATCTTCTTTTGTAGGTCTTCAAGTTAATGTGCCTATTTTTGATGGCTTTAGAAATAAAAGATCGATTCAACGAGCACAAATTGCCTATGATAAAATTGATCTCGAAATGGAAGCTGTCAAGCGAGGAGTAATCTTAGAAATCAGCAATGCTAAAGTGAATTATTCGAATGCTTTACAAAATTTAGTTTCTACAAAAAATAATATTGGCCTCGCTGAAAAAATTTATAATACCGCAAAAATAAAATATAAAGAAGGCGTGGGGTCTAGTTTGGAAATTACCCAAGCAGAACAAAGTTTATATCAATCACAATCGAATTATAACCGTGCTTTATATGATTTGCTAGTGGCTAAAGCCCAACTAGATAATGCCATGGGTTTATAAAAAACGAATCTCAATTAAACAATAAAAGAAAAATCAACATACGATGAAAAAAATAGTATTCGGAATATTGATAAGCATTTTCTTCTTTGCCTGTGGAAGCCAAGAAGCCAATCCAGATGATTTATCTCTTGAAGAGAAAAAAACATTATTAAAGGAAAAAAGATCATCTCTTCGAAAATTGGAAAAAGAAATTAAATCCTTAGAAGATAATATTGGTGAATTAGATCCTTCTACAAAAGAAGTAAGAAAGCAATTGGTTACCACACAAAAAGTAGCTAAAAAAGATTTTGAAACTTTTGCAGAAGTCCAAGGCTCAATACAAGCCGTTAATACCGCTAATGCCACCAGCGAACTTGGTGGAAGATTAAAAAGTGTAGTGGTAAAAGAAGGAGACTATGTCCGAACTGGTGCTTTGATTGCTACCACAGATATTGAATCGTACCAAAAAAATATTGCAGAATTAGAAACTTCTTTAAGCTTGGCAAGAGATCTTTATACAAGACAAAAGAATTTGTGGGATCAAAATATTGGTACAGAAATTCAATTGATTCAAGCCAAAAATCAAGTAGAACAATTAGAGAAAAAATTGGAAACTATCCAAGTAGCTACACGGAAAGCAAATGTATATGCTCCAATCTCAGGTGTAGTAGAACGGGTTAATCTTGATGCTGGTGAACTTGCAGGACCAGGGATGCCTATTGTGACCATTATGAGTATGGATCGTGTAAAGGTTGTGGCAGATCTAACAGAAACTTATCTTAAATCAATTAAGAAAGGAGATAAAGTCATTGTCAAAGTTCCTGCCTTAGAAACAGAACAAGAAGCAAGAGTTAGTATGATTGGTCGAATGATTAATCCAGCGAATCGAACATTTAAAATTGAAGCGAATTTAAATAATAGAAATAAGGTGTTGAAACCAAACTTGTTGGCAACCATGTCAATTAAAGATTTTGCTGTTAAAGGAGCTGTTGTGGTACCTTCTGAAATGATTCAACAAGATGTAAGTGAACAATACTATGTCTATATCGCAAAACCTTCCGGAAAAGAAATGGTAGCGAAAAAAGTGATCGTTGAAATCGATAAATCTTTTGAAGGAGAAACGGTAGTGACAAGTGGTCTACAAGGAGAGGAAGATTTGATTATGAAAGGATCAAGAGATGTCTCTGATGGAGAGATTTTAAAAGTACTCAATCCGCCAGTAGAAAAAATAGAGCAGAAAGAAACACCTAAAGAAGAAAAGGGTAAAACGCCTGCCAATTAAATCATTAACCGATATTCCCCATGGAAAATAAAACGGAAAAATCAGTATATAGAGAATTTGGATTAACCTCTCTAGCTGTAGATAATGGTACTAGTATCATTTTATTGACCTTCATGATTTTGCTCTTTGGTATGCGTTCGTATAATACGATGCCGAAAGAACAATATCCTGAAATCGTAATCCCAACGATCCTTATCAATACGCCTTATCCAGGAAACTCTGCCTTGGATATTGAAAATTTAGTTACTCGACCCATAGAGAAAGAGCTAAAAACAATTTCGGGTATCGACGAAATTAATTCGACTTCGATGCAAGATTTCTCTAGTATCATTACGGAGTTTAGCACCGATGTTTCTGTGCCAGAAGCATTGAAAGATATTAAAGATGCTATTGATAAGGCTAAGCAAGAATTACCGAACGATCTTCCTGCTGACCCAGAAGTCAAAGAAATTAATTTTTCTGAATTCCCCATTGTCTCTGTCAATATTTCTGGAGATTTTGGAATGGATCAACTTCGAGCTTATGCAGAATACATTCAAGATGAAGTAGAAAAATTACCGGAAATATCTAAAGGAGAAATCAAAGGCGCCTTAGATCGTGAAGTAAAAATTGATTTGGATTTACCTTCGATGCAATCTCTACGATTGACCTTCTATGATGTAGAACAAGCGATCAAACAAGAGAACGTAACCATCTCTGGTGGAGAACTTTCTACGAATGATTTTAAGCGGGCTATTCGGGTGGTTGGTGAGTTTAAAAATATTGAAGAGATCAAAAATATCATTATTAAAGCCGAGCATCAAAAGCCGATTTATCTTAAAGACGTTGCAGATGTTTCCTTTGGTTATGAAGAGCGCTCGAGTTATGCACGTTCGGATAAAAAACCTGTTATTTCTGTTGACGTCATTAAACGAAGTGGATATAATCTCTTAGAAGCTTCCGATAAAATTAAGGAGATCGTAGAAGAAGCTAAAGAAAATGTTTTTCCTGAAAATTTAAAAGTTACACTCTTTAATGATCAATCGATTAATACCCGTACTCAAGTAGATAGTTTGGAAAATAGTATTATTTCTGGGGTTATTCTTGTAGTCTTAGTTTTATTATTTTTCTTAGGAACACGTAACTCACTTTTCGTAGGAGCGGCCATCCCTTTATCTATGTTAATGGGGATTTTAATTTTAAATGTTACTGGAACTACATTAAATATTGTGGTTTTATTTTCGCTCATTTTAGCCTTAGGATTATTGGTAGATAACGGGATTGTAGTGGTAGAAAATATCTACCGATATATGCAAGAAGGATATGATAGTTTTGCCGCAGCAAAGAAAGGAGCAGGAGAAGTGGCGATGCCTATTATTGCTTCTACCGCAACCACATTAGCAGCATTCTTACCCTTAGCCTTCTGGCCGGGATTGATGGGGAGCTTTATGAAATACATGCCGATTACCTTAATCATTGTGTTAAGTTCATCCTTATTTGTCGCTTTGGTAATCAATCCTGTATTGACTTCCTTTTTAATGAAAGTAGATACAGAAGTTGAAAACGCTGAAGTTAAGCGGAAACAATTAATTAATGTGCTTTTGTTCACATTTATAGTTTGTATTCTTGCTTTGGTATTCCATGTCCTTAATCTTAAAGGGGTACAAATTAATGATCAAAGTGTGGTCTGGTTAAGAAATATTCTTTTAATCGTTGCAGGAATTAACTTAGTCAATTTCTTTATTCTACGACCGGGTTCTATTTTATTTCAAAATAAAGTAATGCCTATTCTAGAAAATTTATACGATCGATTTATTCGTTTGGCATTACGAGGCTGGGGACCTTTGATTACTTTTGGAGGAACCATCGCCCTATTGTTCTTTGCATTATTTTTATTAAATACCAATATGCCAAAGATCGTGTACTTCCCTACACCAGAACCCATTTATGTCAATGTATTTGCAGAAATGCCTATGGGGACAGACATTAAAGTAACCAATGAATTGGTAAAAGAATTGGAAGATAAAGTAGTCACTTCCATGAAGCCATACATGAGTATTATTGATGCCATTTTAACGCAGATTGGTGAGGGAACTTCTGATCCTAATGCACCACCTGAACCTGGGCTTACTCCTCATAAAGCGAGGATTACGGTTTCTTTCTTACCTTCTGAAAAACGAAATGGATTGTCTACCGCAGAAGCTATGGAAACCATTCGGGAGAGTGTCAAAGGTTATGCTGGGGTAACGATTTCTGTAGATAAAAACCAAGATGGGCCACCTACAGGGAAACCCATTAATATGGAATTGACAGGGAAAGACATGAAAAAAATGTCGGTGCTTTCTGAAGAAATTATTCAATATATCAATGATCAAAATATTGCTGGAGTAGAAGAACTTAAAGCGGATGTGAAACTAGGAAAACCAGAATTGATTGTAGATGTAAATCGTGAAGCTGCCAGACGATATGGTCTATCTACTCAACGAATTGCAGGAACATTAAGAACGGCTTTGTTTGGTTCAGAAGCTTCTAAATTTAAACAAGGAGAAGATGAATATCCTATCCAAGTTCGATTGGCTCCGAAGTACCGAAATTCGGTGACCTCTTTATTAAGTCAGAAGATAATATTCAGAAGTGAGTCTACTGGAGATATTCATGAAGTGCCAATCTCAGCGGTAGCCGATGTCAAATATTCTTCTACCTACAGTTCTGTAAAACGTAAAGATTTAAATAAAGCAATTACCATTTATTCTAATGTAACAAAAGAATTTAATGCAAATGAAATTGTAGAAGAAATCAAGTCATTAATGGATGGGTATGAGTTACCCAAGGGCTATGATTTGAAATTTACAGGAGAACAACAGGAACAAGCTAAAGATATGGCTTATTTAAGTCAAGCATTTATGATTGCCATTTTTAGTATCTTCTTAATTATGGTAATGCAATTTAACTCAATCCTTTGGCCATTCATTATTATCCTTTCGGTATTCTTTAGTACCATTGGCGTATTTCTTGGTTATGCATTTACAGGCATGGATTTAGTGGTAATTATGACAGGTGTAGGTATTATCTCACTCGCTGGGGTGGTCGTAAATAATGCCATCGTTCTAATTGATTTTGTAGAGCTCACGAGAAAACGAATGCGCGAGGAAAGAGGCATCTTAAGAGGAAAAGTTTTACCTGATGATAAAATCAAAGAGTCGATTATTATTAGTGGAAAAACACGATTGCGACCTGTTTTACTTACGGCAATTACCACCATCTTAGGTCTTGTACCTTTGGCTATTGGTTTCAATATGAACTTTGGAACTTTAATCACTAAGTTTGATCCACAAATATTTATCGGTGGAGATAATGTTGCCTTTTGGGGACCAATGGCATGGACGGTAATTTACGGATTAACCTTTGCGACTTTCTTAACATTAGTTGTAGTACCCGTAATGTATTGGTTGTTTTATAAAGCAGCGTATTGGGGGCAAAGACTATTCGGCATGGCACCTGAAGTTTGGAATGAAGATGTAGTCGATCCGGTTTTTGAGAATGACTTTTAAAATTTTACCCTGTTAAAAAATATAAAGCGAGTTTGGAAAACACTCCAAGCTCGCTTTTCGTTTTACCTTTAACTATGAATGGATTAAGTCGACTCATTGGATATACAAAAAATCACAAGACGAAAATTGTCTTAGTGGTATTATTCAATGCATTGGCTGCTATTTTTTCTACGATTTCCATTGCCATGCTTTGGCCATTTTTAAGTATTTTATTTGGTCAAGTAGAACCGATCTTGGAAGCACCCACCTGGAGCCTTTCTATAGATGGGATAGTAAATACTTTCAAATATCGTTTCTTTAATTATGTGGAAGAAGTAGGACAGATTCAAGCGTTGTCTAGTATATGTTTAGGCATTGTGGTTGTTTTCTTTTTGAAAAACTTATTTCGATACCTTGCTATGGTAGCGATGACACCTTTGAGAAACGGAATCATTTATGATCTAAGAAAAAGGCTCTATGATAAAGTTTTAAACCTTCCTGTTTCTTTTTATACGGAGCAAAGAAAGGGCGACCTCTTATCTAGAATGTCTACCGATGTGCATGAAATCGAATGGAGTATTTTGAATGTAATAGAAGTGATCTTTAAAGAACCACTCTTAATCTTCTTTGCTTTATTTGCCATGATAAAAATGAATTGGCAGTTGACCTTAATTGTATTTGGTTTACTCCTTTTTACGGTGCTTATCATTGGTTCTATTGGAAAAGCCTTAAAGAAAAAATCTACCGAAGCGCAAGCTAGAATGGGCAATTTATTAAGTATCATTGAAGAGTCGATAAGCGGCATGCGTATTATCCAATCATTTAATGCTTCGAAAACACAAGCCGCTCGTTTTGATAATGAAAATAATGCGTATCGAAATACAATGAATAGACTATTGTGGCGAAGAGATTTGTCTTCTCCAATGTCTGAATTTTTAGGTATTGGTATCTTTGTTTTTCTTCTTTGGGTGGGTTCTAAAATGGTTTTTACTGGAGAAATGGAACCCTCTACCTTATTTTTATTCTTAGCTTTTTTCTATCAAATAATCAATCCAGCAAAAGCATTCTCTAAAGCCTATTATAATATTCAAAAAGGTTTAGCTGCTTCTGAAAGACTAGAACAAATTTTTGAGGTGGATGAAGAAATAAAAAACAAACCTAATCCAATAACTTTAGAAAAAGTAAATGAAGGGATTGAATTTCGCAATGTTAGTTTTTCTTATGATCAAACCCATCTCGTATTAAATCAAGTCAATTTTTCTTTGGCCAAAGGAAAAGTACTTGCGCTTGTTGGGGCTTCGGGAGCAGGAAAAACCACTCTAGTTGATTTGCTTCCTCGGTTTTATGATCCGACTGAAGGTTCGATTTTTATTGATGGAAAAAATATCCAAGATATTGATCTTAAAAGTTTGCGAAATTTGTTTGGGATTGTTACGCAAAACCCCATCTTATTTCATGATACCATTTATAATAATATCGCCTTTGGAATGCCCAATGCTTCGAAAGAACAAGTCATTAACGCAGCAAAAAATGCCTATGCGCATGACTTTATTATGGAGAGTCCTTTAGGTTATGAAACTAAGATTGGTGATCAAGGATTAAAATTGAGTGGAGGGCAACGCCAACGGTTAACGATAGCTCGAGCCATCCTCAAAAATCCACCCATTTTGATATTAGATGAAGCTACTTCGGCATTAGATTCAGAATCAGAAAAATGGGTGCA
>JAHDCJ010000051.1:18731-34126 GCA_020629935.1 Saprospiraceae bacterium
TGATATTAGATGAAGCTACTTCGGCATTAGATTCAGAATCAGAAAAATGGGTGCAAGATGCGCTAGCGAAATTGATGCAAACCAGAACTTCTATCGTTATTGCGCATAGATTATCCACTATTCAGCATGCAGATGAGATTCTTGTCATGCATGATGGCATTATAATTGAACGAGGTAATCATAAGGAATTGTTGGAATTAGGAGCGTCTTATGCAAGTTTAGTGAAATTACAAGCCTTTTAATGAGATGCTAAATGCGGTATTTACACGACTTTTACACAAAATTCCATCTGATTAATTACCTTTGAAAAACGCTAAAGAAAAACAACATGAAAAAAATATTACTTAGTTGTATTATTGGTTTATTCGGAATTTTGAATCTACACGCTCAAATTTCCATTACAAACGCTACATTTCCTATCGTTGGAGATAAACTTTATATGGGGGTGGATACATTTCCTTATCTATTTGTTACTCCGCCTAGTGCGACTGCCCAAACATGGGATTATTCACTTTACACCCATTATATTGATACCATAGAAGTAAAAAATGCTTCCGAAGGTACAGTGGCTAGCGAATTTCCAGGAGCTGATATTTTAATCCCTTTTGAAGGTGGGGAAGGTTATGCGAAAGTATATAATGACTCCATTGAAATTTTAGGATATTATGGATCTCCAGTGTCTTTAATCCCTTCGCTTGATGTAGTCGTTCCTTTTACACCTGCAGCAACTACACAACGCGTATTGGAATTTGGATCTATATATACCGATGATGCTTATTTTGAATTAGAAATTGCAGGTAGCCAAATTCCTCCAGGAACAGATCTTCCTGTAGATCCATCAGATATTGATTCTGCTCGAATTGAAGTGACGATCAACCTTACAGAAGAAGTGGATGCTTTTGGAACCATGACGACACCAACGGGTACTTATGATGTGCTTCGTCTTCGTCAAACAGAGGCTCGATTTACTCGAGTTATTGTGAAACATAATTTCTTTGGATGGTGGGATATTACTGGTTTTAATATTGACGGAATTGGGGTAGATACTTTTAGAACAGTAAAATACCTAAATGATGTAACTAAGGAACCCATCGCAGTGATTGATGTAGGAGCCAATGGATACTTCTACAGAGCAAGTTTCATGGTTAATCCAGCCACAATGGTAAGTACAAACGACCCAGTTCAAAATGAAGTATCGGTCAATGCTTATCCAAATCCAGCAATTGATTGGTTAAACTTAGAGCTTGAAGGATTTACTCCTGGGGCTTATACCATCTCTATCTACAATATACTAGGTAAAAAAATGAGTGAATACAATTATCATCTCTTTGGTGACCAAACGATTCCTTTAGATGTTCAACGATTGACTAGAGGAACCTATCTGTTTCGTATTTCTGATGATACCGGACAAGTGCTCGAAACACAACGGTTTGTATCACTCAAACCTTAAATAAAAAAGTAAACGATAAAATGAGTTGGTGTCCTATTACCAACTCATTTTTTTATAAAGTTAACGGTGGATTCTAAAGTAATTGTTATCTTTAATAAAAGGGAAAAGTCTAATGTTCGGTCTAAATAATAGTCTATTAGATTTTATACTGAACTTTATCTTTTAAACATAAACCAAATACCAATAAACATGCAAACGTTTTTACGTAATACTTTATTTTTAATTCTAATTACTTGTAATCCATTTACCCTATTCGGACAAATAACCGTTACAAATTCGGTATTCCCAGAAGCAGGTGATCTTCTGTTTACTTCAAGAGATCCAGGTACTATAGGTACAATGACTCCTCCAAGTGCAACTGCTCAAACATGGGACTTCTCAATTTTTAATCCATTTGAAGTAGATACCACAGAAGTATTTGATGCAGCCACAGGAGCTAATGCTGCTGCTTTTCCAGATGCGGATATTATTCTCCCATTATTTAATGCAGAAAGTTATGTAGATAATGATGGAGACTCCTTAGTGTTACATGGCTTTTTTGGTGATCCTGGTTTTGGCATTCCTTTTTTAATTACACCATCATCTCCTTCGGTATTATTAAATACTCCCTTGACTTATGGAGCTACATTCGAAGATGATTTTTCTTTTGGACAAGCTATTGATCCCGCAGATTTTCCGCAATTAGATAGTTTACTTCCTGCTTTTCCTCCAATCGATTCTATACGATTTTTATTTACTTCACATAGAGAAGATACAGTAGATGCTTTTGGGCTAGTCCAAACATATTTTGCAGATTTTGATGTGCTTCGAGTCAAGTCTGTAGATTATACCGACCTTTTTATTGAATTCAAAGTTTTTGGTCTATGGCTAGATCCATCTGGACTAGGAATTGAAATTCCTTTTGGTGGACCAGATACAAGTTATACGTATGATTTTAGAAATGATGTAGAAAAAGAAGTTATACTTTCAATGAATACCGATGAATTCGGTAACTATCAAGCGGCTACCTATAAAGTAGATCCTAATAATATTACTTCTATCTTTAGTCCGATCCTTCCCGATTTATCATTGAGCGTTTTCCCAAATCCAACAGATGACCATATTCAATTTCAAATAGGCGAAGGATTAACAGAAAATTTATGGGTGCATCTACAAACAATTACAGGACAACAAATCAAACGGCAAGCTTTTACTTCTAATCAATTGAACATGAATGTAGAATCCGTCTCGCCTGGAATTTATTTTGGTTTAATCGTTGATGAAAGCGGTAAAATTAGGGCAGTTGAAAAAATAATTATTCATTAAAAAATAAGTGTGGAGCAAGCAATTCTGTTTGCTCCATTTTTTTTTATTATTTCAAAGAAAAAACACCACAATTTCTTATTTCAAAATCTTATATTTGCAGTCGATTTCCAATACTCACTTTTAATTTCGCCTCAAAAGTAAATTATGCCTAAAGATACTTCCATACGTTCTATCCTAATTATTGGTAGTGGTCCAATTATTATTGGCCAAGCTTGTGAATTTGATTATTCTGGATCTCAAGCAGCCCGCTCTTTGCGCGAAGAGGGGATTGAAGTATCCTTAATTAACTCCAATCCAGCAACTATTATGACGGATCAGGTGACTGCCGATCATATTTATTTGAAGCCATTAACCGTGGAGAGCATAAGAGAAATTTTAGAAGAAAGACAGATTGATGCGGTGCTACCCACAATGGGAGGACAAACGGCATTGAATTTAGCGATTGAAGCCGATAAGCAAGGGGTCTGGGAAAAATATGGTGTTCGATTAATTGGGGTAGATATTGATGCCATTGAACTTACAGAAAATAGAGAAGAATTTAGACGACATGTGATTAAATTAGGATTGAGTGTAGCAGAGTCTAAAATCGCCAATTCCTTTTTAGAAGGAATGGAAGCGGCTCAACAAATTGGCTTCCCTTTAGTGCTTAGACCAAGTTATACTTTAGGTGGAACAGGTGGTGGTTTAGTGTATAAACCAGAAAATTTTGAAGAGGCCTTACGTAGAGCTTTAGATGCTTCACCTACGCATGAAGTATTAGTAGAAAAAGCGGTATTAGGATGGAAAGAATTTGAGTTAGAATTGTTGAGAGATGCGAATGATAGTGTAGTTATTATTTGTACAGTAGAAAATGTGGATCCTATGGGAATCCATACAGGAGATAGTATTACGGTTGCTCCTGCAATGACTTTATCAGATACAGGCTATCAACAAATGCGTAATGATGCGATGATGATGATGCGATCATTAGGTAATTTTGCTGGTGGTTGTAATGTACAATTTGCCCAAGATCCTGTAACGGAAAAATTGATTCCAATTGAAATTAATCCTAGGGTTTCTCGTTCTTCTGCTTTAGCTAGTAAAGCGACAGGTTATCCTATTGCGAAAATTGCTGCGAAATTGGCCATTGGTTATCATTTAGATGAATTAAAAAATCAAATTACTAAAACAACTTCTGCTTATTTTGAGCCTACCTTAGATTATGTAATCGTTAAAATGCCACGTTGGAATTTTAATAAATTTCAAGGCGCAGATCACCGATTAGGACTACAAATGAAATCGGTAGGTGAGGTAATGTCTATTGGTAGAAATTTTATTGAAGCATTACAAAAAGCTTGTCAGTCGCAAGAAGATGGCCGAATGGGCTTAGGAGCAGATAAGAAGGAATGGATCAAAACGGATGACATCCTAAAGCGATTGGAAGAAGCAAGTGATGATAGAATTTACAGAATTAAAGATGCTCTTCGTTTAGGTGTACCCGCGCGGACCGTTCAAAAATTAACCCGCATAGATATGTGGTTTATTCAACAAATCAAGCGATTAGTTAAAGCAGAACAAGAACTTAGAAAATACAATTCTGCCAAGGAAATTCCTGTAGATTTTTTCCGTGAGCTTAAAAAAATGGGTTATTCGGATGCACAAATTGCTTTTGTTCTTCGTACAGATGAAGATTCTGTAACCGCAGAACGAAAAGCCTTAGACATCCGAAGAACATATAAAATAGTAGATACTTGTGCCGCAGAATTTGAAGCACAAACGCCATATTATTACTCTACCTTCGATCAAGAAAACGAAAGTGTTCCTTCAGATAAAAAGAAAGTCATTGTATTGGGATCGGGACCTAATCGAATTGGTCAAGGAATTGAATTTGATTATTGCTGTGTTCATGGATTACTTGCCATTAAAGAAGCAGGTTATGAAGCCATCATGGTTAATTGTAATCCTGAAACCGTATCGACAGATTTTGATATTGCTGACAAACTTTACTTCGAACCTGTATTCTGGGAACATATCCAAGAAATTATTGAACTCGAAAAACCGGAAGGTGTCATTGTACAGCTTGGAGGACAAACGGCCTTGAAATTAGCTGAATTATTCCATGAAAATGGAATTAAAATATTAGGAACGAGTTACCCTTCAATGGATCTTGCGGAAGATCGAGGAGCTTTTTCTGATTTATTGAAAGAACAAGAAATTCCTTATCCTGAATATGGCGCAGCGAATGATGCTGATGAAGCCTTGGCTATAGCCAATGAAGTAACCTATCCTGTTCTTGTACGACCTTCTTATGTATTGGGAGGCCAGCGTATGCGAATTGTAATCAATGATGCAGAATTGGAAGAGAGTGTGTTAAAGATTTTGAAGCATATGCCTGATAACAAAATCTTAATTGATCAATTCCTAGAGCGAGCCAAAGAGGCAGAAATTGATGCCATTTGTGATGGAGAAGAGGTGCACATTATGGGTATAATGGAACATATTGAACCTGCTGGTATTCATTCAGGAGATAGTGCGGCGGTTTTGCCAACTTATAGCCTTAGTGAAGAGGTAATAGAAACCATGATTGCTTATACCAAAAAATTAGCCTTTGCATTAAACATCAGAGGATTGATTAATATCCAATTTGCCATTAAAGATGAAAAAGTATATGTAATTGAAGCTAATCCAAGAGCTTCAAGAACGACGCCTTTTATTGCCAAAGCATATCAAATCCCTTATTTAAAAGTAGCTACGCATGTGATGCTTGGTACCAAGAAAATTTCGGATTTTGAATATATCAAAAAATTGAAAGGCTATGCGATTAAAGTACCTGTCTTTTCATTTAATAAATTCCCTAATGTAGATAAGAATTTAGGACCAGAAATGAAATCAACTGGAGAAGCGATTCAATTTATTGATAATCTAGAAGATCCATTTTTTAGAGAACTTGATCGAAATCGATCGAGGTATTTGACACGTTAAGAACGATTATCAGAAACGTTAATACGATCGTCTTGCTTTTTTAAAACGTTTAAGGCATCTTTGGAAGCTAATTGCTCTGCACTTTTTTTGCTGAAGTCTTCCCCTGTGGCTAATGATTCATTATCTACACGAACACTCACTAAAAAGCGATCTCTATTATCTACTTTTGACTTGGCTAATAATTGATAAGAAATAGGTTTGCCATGCTTTTGGCAATACTCTAATAATTGACTCTTATAATTATCATCCATCAATTCTAGTTTTTCTATATCGATGTATTCACGTAATATTTTGTACACGACAAAGTTTCGAGTTCGGTCATATCCTTCATCAATGTATACGGCACCAATAAAGGCTTCAAGTGCATTACCAAGCATTGAATTGCTCACATTACCCACGCCTTGATGTAAAAGAAATACATCGAGTCCCATTTGATCAGCGATAAAGTTTAAGGTTTTTCGTTTAACGATTTTCGCCCGCATTTTAGTAAGAAAACCTTCATTTCGACTCGGATATTTTCTAAATAAATATTCGGCTACAATAGTACCTAATACGGCATCACCTAAAAATTCCAAACGTTCATTATTCTGTTGAGCATAACGATCACCTTGGTTAAATGACTTATGGGAAAAGGCAAGACGGTATAGCTTTACATTCACAGGAGTAAAGCCAGTAAGTTTACTAATGGAACGAATAAACGTTCGATCTTTTGTAAACAAAGAATTAAATATTCGTATAATAAATTTCAACAATTTTCAATGAATTGAGAATGAAGAATACTAATTTGTATACTGTTTCTTAGGGGAAAAGTTGCGTTACAATTTAGAGTTATGTTGAAATTCGGGAATCGAAAGATAGGAATTATTCCTCAAATTTTTTAAATATCAACGAGGAATTGTGTCCTCCAAACCCAAAAGTATTACTTAGAGCAGCATTCACCGTTCTTTCCTCAGCTTTATTTAATGTCAAATTTAATTGATTGTCAATAGCTGGATCAAAGGTGGTATGATTAATTGTTGGTGGTATGGCTTGATGTTTTATCGCCAAAATAGAAGCAATTGATTCTATGGCTCCCGCAGCACCTAATAAATGCCCCGTCATAGATTTTGTGGAGCTGATATTGCATTGATTAGCAGCCGCACCGAATACATTTTGAATCGCTTTTATTTCTGCCACATCTCCCAATGGAGTAGAAGTTCCATGGACATTTACATAATCAATAGCATCTGGTGTCATTCCTGCTTCTTTTAATGCCATTTGCATTACCCGAGTAGCTCCTTCACCTTCTGGATGTGGGGCAGTCATATGATAAGCATCAGCGGTCATTCCTGTGCCTACTAATTCCGCATAAATTTTTGCGCCTCGTTTTCTAGCATGCTCTAGATCTTCAAGAATAATGGCTCCAGATCCTTCGCCTAATACAAAGCCATCACGTGTTTGATCAAATGGTCTTGATGCTGTTTCTGGACTATCATTTCGAGTAGAAAGCGCTCGTAAAGCATTGAAGCCTCCAATAGCTGTTGTGGTTACCGCAGCTTCTGAACCGCCCGTGACGATGAAACTTGCTTTTCCTAATCGAATATAATCGAAGGCTACACCTAAGGCATGGGTAGAAGTAGCACATGCAGAAACTACAGAATAGTTCACTCCTTTCAATCCATATTTGATGGAGATATGTCCAGGAACAATATCAATAATCATTTTAGGAATTAAAAAAGGATTAAATCTTGGCGTACCTTCTCCGGTAGCAAAATCACTAATTTCTTTTTCTAGAGTCGTTAGTCCTCCAATACCCGATCCCCAAATAACCCCACCCATGTTTGGGTCAAATGTATCGTTGTTAAGGTTGGAATCTTCAAAAGCTTGTTTTACAGAAGCCATGGCAAATTGAGCAAAAAGATCTTGCTTTCTTGCTTCTTTGCGATCCATGAAATCTAAAGGATCAAATCCTTTAACTTCACAAGCAAATTGTGTTTTAAATTGACTCGCATCAAATCGAGTGATTGGTGCTGCACCACTTTTTCCATTGATTAGTCCAGACCAATAGGATTCTACAGAATTGCCTATTGGAGTTATTGCGCCAAGGCCTGTTACCACAACTCGCTTCATGCTTAATATTGAAGATTTAAAAGCAAAAGTTAAACTAATTTCTGCTTAAAATTAGATGAAAAAGAAATAAGCAATTCATAGAATTAAAACATTGTTCTAACTCCGTGAATTACTTATTTAATAGAAATTTAAACCCGAAGGTTTCTTATTTTACTTGTTCCTCTAGGTATTTCACTGCTTGACCTACAGTCTGAATACTTTCAGCTTGTTCGTCAGGAATAGAAATATTGAATTCTTTTTCAAATTCCATGATTAATTCCACAGTGTCTAAAGAATCCGCACCGAGGTCATTTGTGAAGCTTGCTTCTGGTGTAACTTCAGAGCTATTAACGCCTAATTTGTCAACAATGATGTTGGTTACTTTTTCTGATATAGTAGACATAACTAATTTTTTTTTATCTAATTAAAGTGCAAAGATAAGATTTAAGAAAATGGTTTACCAAATATTATTAAATATTTTCAATAGAGAAAGACAATTTCTTTAGAAAAGTTCAATTATTGCTGACCTTTTAAAACCATAAATTCACTTTTTTTAAAATTTTATAAGAAAAAGAAATTCTTAAATACATGGTTTTTAGTGACTTATGCGTAATTAATGGTCTTTTTGACTAATTTGAAGAAATATTCTCTCCCCACAGTATAACAAAAAAATGCATTTGTTTAGAAAAACATGGATAAAAACTTGGATTTCCTTCAAAAATCAACGTATTTAAACACTTTCTAAGGAAAATGAAAACTTTGCTAGATGCAACAATTAAATATATTCTACTTATTAGGTTTAGTCTAAACCTAATTGCTTGTTTTTTTATTCAAAAAATTAATAACAGATTTTATCAAAATGGAGTTAAGTAAATTTCAAAAAACTAAAATATTAGCTACCGTAGGACCAGCCTCTCAAGGTTATTCTAATTTACTTAAGTTGGTAAAAGCAGGAGTAGATGTATTTCGACTAAATTTTTCACATGGAGCACATGAAGATCACCTGAAAGTGATTAATCATGTTTCTTATATAAATAATAAATACAATACGAATATCGGAATCTTAGCCGATTTGCAAGGCCCCAAATTACGCGTAGGCGAAATGGAAAATGGTGGGTTACCCATTAAACAAGGAGATGAACTTCTCATAACCACAACACCTTGTATTGGAACGGCCGAAAAAATTTACCTGAATTATGATCGTTTTGCTAAAGATGTAAAACCAGGTGAATTGGTTTTGGTGGATGATGGAAAAATAGAACTTGAAGTTATCGAAACCAACAAAAAGGATAAGGTAAAATTAAAGGTGCTTTTTGGAGAAAAATTAAAATCTAATAAAGGAGTTAATTTACCAAAAACGAAAATTAGCCTTCCTTCCCTGACAGAAAAAGACTTAAAGGATTTAGCTTTTATTTTAACACAACCTGTCAATTGGATTGCTTTATCTTTTGTCCGATCTCCAAAAGATATTATTGATTTAAGAAAACGAATTAAAAGTCAAGATCATAAAGCCAAAATAATAGCTAAAATTGAAAAGCCAGAAGCCATTATGTTTTTGGATGAAATCATAGAAGAAACCGATGGCGTAATGGTGGCGCGTGGAGATCTTGGTGTAGAAGTGCCGATGGAGCAATTGCCTGGCTTACAAAAACGAATTATCCGAACTTGCGTAAGTAAAGGGCGACCAGTTATTGTAGCTACTCAAATGATGGATAGTATGATTACGAATCCTAGTCCTACACGTGCAGAAATTATTGATGTAGCCACCGCAGTAAGAGATGGCGCTGATGCCGTAATGTTAAGTGGAGAAACTTCTGTAGGAAATCACCCAGAGAAAGTAGTTATCGCCATGCAAAAAATTATTGCGCATGCCGAATTGGATGACAGTAATTACTATCGCATGCATAGTCCACAAGAATCCTCTCCTACATATCTCTCTGATGCGATTTGCTTTAATGCATGTAAAATAGCTAGAGAAGTCAATGCGCGTTATATTATTGGAATGACAAAGTCTGGGTATACGGCATTTGCCGTATCGAGTAATCGTCCAAAGTCAGATATTGTTATTTTTTCTGATGATTTATATATTTTAGCAACCCTCAATTTAGTTTGGGGTATTCGTGGGTTTTATTATGACAAATTTACTTCTACCGACGAAACCATAAAAGATGTACATAATATTCTTTTACGCACTGGATATATTGAATCTGGTGATATTGTTGTTAATACAGGTAGTATGCCTTTAAAGGCACGTTTAAGAACTAATATGTTGAAAATTTCGAAAATAGAATAGTTCTACTTAATTTACCTTCATTCCCTTAGCCCTCAAAATAGAATTAAATGATTAATGTTGATTTGTTGAAGCTTATTTGTGAAACGCCTGGAGCTCCAGGTTACGAACAACGTATTCGAAACGAAGTCATTAAGGAGGTTACTCCTTTAGTTGATGAAGTTCGAGTAGATGCGATGGGTAATGTATTTGCATTGAAAAAAGGAAAGGGAGACAAAAAAGCGATGGTTGCTGCCCACATGGATGAAATTGGCTTTATTGTAACCCACGTAGATGAGGACGGTTTTGTACGATTTAATCCTTTAGGTGGATTTGATCCTAAAACGCTTACTGCCCAACGAGTGATTATTCATGGCAAAAAAGATATTATTGGAGTCATGGGATGTAAACCGATTCATATCATGTCGCCTGAAGAAAGAGGTAAACCTCTAAAAATTGGAGATTATTTTATTGATACAGGTTTATCTCGTAAAGAAGTAGAAGATATCGTTGAAATTGGTAATCCTATTACTAGAGAACGAGGCTTAATTGAAATGGGGAATTGTGTCAATTGTAAATCTATTGATAATCGAGTTTCTGTTTTTATTCTTATTGAAGCACTTCGTGCCTTGAAAGACCAAGAAGTTCCTTACGATATTTATGGCGTTTTTACCGTACAAGAAGAAGTAGGTATTCGTGGGGCAAGTGTAGCGGCTCAACAAATAAATCCTGATTTTGGATTTGGTTTAGATACGACTATCGCATTCGATATTCCAGGAGCAAAGGCACATGAAAAAATTACTGAACTTGGAAGTGGAACGGCTATAAAGATCATGGATCGGTCAGTAATCAGCGATTACCGAATGGTTCAATATCTAAAAGAAGTGGCGAATAAAAATAAGATTAAATGGCAAGCTGAAATATTGAGTGCAGGAGGAACGGATACGGCTGGACTACAACGTAGAGGGCAACAAGGCTCTATTGCAGGTGCGATTTCTATTCCTACAAGACACATTCACCAAGTCATCGAAATGGCACATAAAGAAGATATTCTAGGAAGTATTCATTTACTAACTCAAGCATTAGTCGAATTAGATCAATTTGACTGGGCACACCAATAAAAAAAGAAGGCAGCCCAAAGACTGCCTTCCCGTTCATATTGTTCCAGGGGTTGGAACAAAAATTTATCTTATTTTATTTTTCATTCGGGCATATTCTGTAAGGTACTTCTGATTGCCCTTACACCCATTCTTACGTTTCTCTAACTCGATGTTTTCCACTCGATTTTCAGGGTTCGGATGTGTACTTAAAAACTGAGGCGTTTTTCCTCCTTGACTTTGTATCTTTTTGAAAAAGCCTGCAGAACCTGCGGCATTATATTCGGTGTTACATAGATACTTTACAGAGTATTCATCTGCTTCTGATTCATGGCTTCTACTAAATTTCAAACCAATAAGTGCATTGGTTACTTGACCTGCGGCAGATGAATTTCCTAAGACTGCTTGAGAAAGTAATCCAATCATACCTCCACTGGTCATTTGACGAGTAGCATGACGACGATCCGCATGCGCAATCTCATGACCTAAAACACCAGCCAATTGATCTTCTGAATCTAAGAATTTAATTAATCCAAGGTATACATAAATGTAACCGCCTGGGGTAACAAATGCATTCAAAGTTTCTTTATCATCGATGATTTTTAATTCCCATTTAAAGGTACTTCGATGTTTTACTCCTCCACTATTTAAAATCTTATCTCGAATTCCTCGAACATATCGATAAATTTCTTGATTTCCTGCTTCAGGTAAAATTGGAAAGTCTTTGCTATTAGATTCAATCTCTTTACTTACCTGAAGACCTAACTTAATATCTTCACTTACAGGATATAAATTGAAACCACCACCGCCGCCTTTGCCGATATTACAACCAGAAATACTCCAAAGGCTAAGTAAACAAACACATCCAATAATAAGCTTGTGAATTTTCATTTTTTTATTGTTTGAAATAAATTTGAAAGCCCGAAAATGATAAAAATCCGTCAGTTTTCAAAATTTAGTTTTGTCTAGGGACTTACTTAGTTTGGTAATTTGTTTAAAAAGTCTTTGTAAATCTCGCCATTAATTTCTTCGCCACTACAGTTAGACGTCTGGACTTGAAGTTGACTATCGTTGATTCGTTGCTTGGTTCCTGGTCGTTGTATTAGCCAATTCGGTTTTTCTTGAAGCATTTCCATAATCCGTAAAAACTCCGAAAAACCTAAGGCATTATAGTAGGTGTCACAAGTTACTGTAACTGCAAACCGATCAGCAATTTCTACAAATTCTCGTGGCATTTGTTCTGACCAAAGGGTATGAACTAAATCATTTGTCACTTCAATCGCACTGGTACCAATGGCTACATCCAGCAAGACAGAAAGACTATATTCGCTAGCCAAAAATTCTTTAGTCAAATGTTTTTCTGCATAGGCCATTTCATGGCTTAACCATCCTAGAAACTGTGCTTCTGATTCTATACTTTGAAGTAAACCAGTAGTAACAAAAATCACTCCTCCCGGATATGCTGTGGAAGCAATGAGTTCATCGTTATGTATCACTTGAACCCTCCAAAGGAAATTATCTACATTAATAATTCGCCCAGATTCCAGTAAAGTAACTATCTTACTATTTAAATAATTATAAGCAAAGGGATAATCAGCAGAAGATAGAACGATAAAATTTGTAGTATCTTTTATCGTAGCGTTTTCCATCTTTTTTCCAAGCTCAATCTCTTCTTGAATCGTAAACTCGCTGATCTCTGTAGGATCTGGCTTTTCACAACTCATCCAAAGAATGGAAATATAAAATAAAAGTGTAATTCTTAAAATCATATAAATTTGGGTTTTATATTTTTGGGTTATTTGGGTGTAAAAAAATATTGGTTTTGGTAATTGGAAAACACCAAAAATGATGCCACGTTAGACTATATTTATCCTTTTAACATATAAGTTATTTAAAAAAGACATTTAGATGTTTTTTATTAGCCTATCAGGCATAGATTTTTACTAAAATTAGGCGTTTCATTGTCTAAATCATCCGTCTTGCAAAACGTATAATAGACCTTACAGAATTACTATATAAACCATTATGCATTTCTTTTCTTACGAAGTAATTATTTAGGCAAAATAATAAACAAACCCAATCCCTTATTTTTGAAATAGTTTTTCTACCTTTGCGCTTTACAGCTAAAATTAGAACTACTTCTATGGCTAAACAGCAAAAAAATGGTAAAATCGGTGAAGATTTTATGGAAATTTATGGAGCAAAAGTCCATAACCTAAAAAATATTGATGTCTCTATCCCTAGAAATCAACTAGTAGTAATTACTGGTATCAGTGGTAGTGGAAAATCTTCATTAGCTTTTGACACCATCTACGCCGAAGGCCAACGTCGATATATGGAAACGTTTTCTGCCTATGCTAGACAATTTATTGGCGAAATGGAACGTCCCGATGTAGAAAAAATCTCTGGACTTAGCCCTGTCATTTCTATCGAACAAAAAACCACCAGTAAAAATCCTCGTTCTACTGTCGGTACAGTGACCGAAATCTACGATTTCTTACGTTTATTATTTGCTCGAACAGGAGAAGCATTCTCTTATGTTACGGGAGATAAAATGACGAGATATAGCGAAGCACAAATCCTTCAAAATATTCTTGATCGATTTAAAAATAAGAAAATCGTTATCCTCGCTCCTTTAGTCCGCGCTAGAAAAGGACATTATCGCGAACTCTTTGAACAACTTCGCAAACAAGGTTATGCTAAAGTCAGAGTAGATGGTCAAGTATTAGAACTCGTCCCCAATCTACAAGTTGATCGTTATAAAACACATGATATCGAACTTTATGTAGATGGAATTAAACCCGATATTTCTAAAAAAGAAAGACTCTCGGCTTCTCTACAAACCGCCTTGAAATTTGGTAAAGGGATGATCTTTGTACAGGATTTAGAAAAAGACGAAATTGTTCCTTTTAGCAAACATTTAATGTGTCATGTGTCTGGAATCTCCTATGAAGAACCTTCTCCAAATGCCTTCTCATTTAACTCGCCTTATGGGGCTTGTCCAAAATGTAAAGGTCTAGGCAAAGTCCATAAAGTAGATATGGATTTAGTGCTTCCAAATCCCGAACTTTCAATCAACCAAGTAGGAATTGCTCCTTTTGGTGAAGTGAGAGAAAATATGACATTCAAGCAATTGAGAAGCATTGCCAAAAAATATAAATTTACCTTCGCTACGCCAATAAAAGATATTCCTGAAAAAGCAATGGAAACCATCTTAAACGGAGGAGACGATTCCTTAGAGGTTTCTATGAATTATGGTAAAGGAGACTACTCGTATAATTTAGCCAATGAAGGTTTAATCAATATGCTTGACCGTTGGTATAAAGAATCGGCTTCTGATAAAATTAGACGATGGGCCGAAAACTTTATGTCAATCGTTAGTTGCCCTTCCTGTGATGGTCAACGACTAAAAACATCCTCTCTCCATTTTAAAATTGATGAAAAAAATATCGCTGAACTCGCTAATCTTGATATTGATGCACTTGAACAATGGATTGCCTCTCTGCCTAAAAAAATGAACGCTCGCCAACTCGCTATTGGTAAAGATATTATCAAAGAATTAGGTCTGCGCCTCAATTTTTTGTTAGAAGTCGGCCTAGATTATCTAGCGCTTAATCGCCCTGCTCGTACCTTATCTGGTGGAGAATCTCAACGGATTCGACTCGCCACACAAATCGGTTCTCAATTGACTGGAATTACCTACATCCTTGATGAGCCAAGTATCGGACTACACCAAAGAGACAACACCCGTTTGATAGAAGCACTCCGCGAATTAGTACGGATCGGCAATACGGTATTAGTTGTAGAGCATGATAAAGATATTATGCTTGCTTCCGATTACCTCATTGATCTTGGCCCCGGTGCAGGAAAACACGGAGGAGATTTAGTTGGTCAAGGCGTGCCCAAATCATTCCTTAAACTTAATACCATCACCGCAGATTTTTTAAATAACAAACGAAGTATTCCCATACCAGAAATAAGAAGAGAAGGCAATGGGAAAAAAATGGAGTTGAAAGGAGCTACTGGAAATAATTTGAAAAATGTAGATCTAGATATTCCATTAGGTACTTTTTGTTGTGTGACAGGTGTTTCAGGTAGTGGAAAATCTACCTTGATTAATGAAACATTATATCCCATCTTAAGACAACACTTTTATAAAAGTCGAAAAAGTCCTTTAGCCTATAAATCAATTAAAGGAATTGATCTCGTAGATAAAGTAATCGAA
>JAHDCJ010000051.1:34226-36694 GCA_020629935.1 Saprospiraceae bacterium
TCCTTTAGCCTATAAATCAATTAAAGGAATTGATCTCGTAGATAAAGTAATCGAAATTGATCAATCACCAATTGGCCGAACACCGCGTTCTAATCCTGCAACCTATACTGGACTCTTTACCGAAATCCGATCCATTTTTGCAGGTCTTCCAGAAGCAAAAATACGTGGATATAAACCCGGACGATTTTCTTTTAATGTCAAAGGTGGTCGATGCGAAACTTGTCATGGTGGAGGAAAAAGAGTCATCGAAATGAACTTCTTGCCCGATGTACAAGTCGATTGTGAAACCTGCTTTGGACAACGATACAACCGAGAAACACTAGAGATTTTATATAAAGGAAAATCAATCAGTGATGTACTACAAATGTCAGTAGATGAAGCGGTTGACTTTTTTGAAAAAATTCCTAAAATACACCGAAAAGTAAAAACCCTTCAAGATGTTGGTCTAGGGTATATAACCTTAGGACAATCAGCAACAACCATTTCTGGAGGCGAAGCACAACGAGTGAAGTTGGCAGAAGAATTATCTAAACGCGATACTGGAAATACGATGTACATCCTAGATGAACCGACTACAGGATTACATTTTGAAGATATTCGAATGCTGCTCAATGTCCTCAATAAATTGGTCGACCGTGGAAACACCATTTTGGTTATCGAACATAACTTAGATGTAGTAAAAGTAGCCGATCATGTCATCGATGTAGGACCTGAAGGTGGACATCGTGGGGGACAAATTATTGCACAAGGAACACCTGAAGATATTGTAAAAGTTAAAAAGAGTCATACGGGAATTTACCTAAAACCTGAATTGGAGCTTGGCAAAAAAAAGAAAAGTAAGTAACTCCATACCGAATTACTTAAGTAGCCAATAAATTTGAACTTATGTCCTTGATTAATCGATTTATGAGGCAATATTTGCTTAGCCATCATAAGCGAATATTACAATTTAAAAGGCAACCTCTTGCAGTACAAGAAAAATTAAGGACGCAGCTCATTCATCAAGCAATACAGACACAATTCGGACAAGAACACGACTTTCAAAATATAGGGTCAGAAGCTGATTTTAAACAAGCTATCCCTCTACGAACCTATGAAGATTTTAGGCCTTACATCAAACAAATGATGGAAGGCGAACCCAAGATTTTATGGCCCGATCCGATAACATGGTTTGTACGTTCTGCGGGCACCACTAGCGGCCAAAATAAATTTATACCTGTCTCTAGAAAAAACATGGTGGGTTGTCATAATCAAGGCACTAAAGACGCTTTGTGCCTTTGGTATCATCGCCATCCCCAAGCACATATTTTTAGTCGCACAGGCAAAGGCTTGATTATGGGTGGACGATATTATGCGCATCCCAATCCCAATATAAAAGTGGCCGATGTTTCAGCAATGCTCATTGATAAAATGGCTTCAATAGGTTGGTACTTTTTGACCCCAGATTTTAAAACTTGTCTCTTACCCGATTGGGAAGAAAAACTGCATCGGATCGCTGAAATGTCGAGTACGCAAAATGTAACCAATCTCAGTGGCATGCCTACTTGGTCACTTAAATTATTTCAACGCGTATTGGATATTACCAAGAAAGATAATCTTTTAGAGGTCTGGCCAAATTTTCAATTGTTTGCGCATGGAGGGGTTGATTTTCGTCATTATAAAAAACACTTTCAAGACTTATTGCCAGGCGATCAAGTGCACTATATAAATATTTATAATGCTTCAGAAGGATTCTTTGCGATACAAGACCAAAGCCATTCCGATGACATGCTATTGCTCCTAAATAATGGCGTCTATTTTGAATTTTTGCCTTTAGGTCAAAATGATAAAACCTTAAATCTTGAAGAAGTAGAAACAGGTGTTCCTTACGAAATTATTATCACTACCAATGCAGGACTTTGGCGCTATCGTATTGGTGACCTTATCGAATTTACCTCACTAAAACCCCATCGTATTCGTATTGTGGGGCGAACTACAGAATACCTCAATGCCTTCGGTGAAATGATCCAAGTTGGTCATACAGACGAAGCCATAAATCAAGCCTGTAAGTCGTATCATGCAAAACTAAATGATTATACCGTAGCTCCATCTCTAGAAAAAAACCAAACGTTGGGCACCTATCATTTTCTATTGGATTTTGAAAAACCACCCAAAGATATTTCCGCCTTTTCTAAAGCCATTGACCTTAATCTACAAGCCTTAAATTCGAATTATAAAAAGCGAAGGAAAAATGATTTTATTATAGGAAAACCTAAGATTGAAATTTTACCTCCACATACCTTTTTTAATTATTTCAAGGCAAATGAAAAATTGGGCGGCCAATATAAAGTACCTCGTTTGAGAAATGACAGCATGTTTATAGACCAGATTTCGCAGTTTATAAAAAGCTAAACAGATCATTCTAAATTCAAGTTGATTTTTTATGGGCCAACCTTTCGCTGCGCTTTAGGTCGTTACGTTGCAGGGCT